>NZ_JBFUDR010000414.1:0-4337 GCF_056404615.1 Massilia sp. P2_C2
TGATGAGCTACCTGGGCGACTTCCTGTTCGCGCCCGAGCGTGCGCGCTCGCCCGTGAAATCGCTGTCGGGCGGCGAGCGCAACCGCCTGCTGCTGGCGCGCCTGTTCGCCAAGCCGGCCAACTGCCTCGTGCTGGACGAACCCACCAACGACCTCGACATCGACACGCTCGAACTGCTGGAAGAATTGTTGACGGACTATGCCGGCACCGTCTTCCTCGTCAGCCACGACCGCACGTTCCTCGACAACGTCGTGACCCAGGTCATCGTGTCCGAAGGGCAGGGCATGTGGCGCGAGTACGTCGGCGGCTACAGCGACTGGGAACGCGTGAAAGCCACGGCCCCTTCCGCACCCGCAGCCGCGGCGGCGGCAGCCAGGGCGAGCCCCGCGAAAGCCCAGGATGCCTCCGCCAGCGCACAGGGCGCGTCGGGCAAGAAGGTCAAGTTGAGCTACAAGGAGCAGCGCGAACTGGAGGAACTGCCCCAGCTCATCGCCAGCCTCGAAGACGAGCAGTCGGCGATCACGGCACAGCTGAATGCGCCCGACTTCTACAAGACCAATCCCGCTGACGGTCGCAGGATGAATGCGCGTTACGCCGACATCGAGGAACTGCTCCTCGATGCCCTGGAGCGTTGGGAACGCCTCGAAGCGCGCGCGAAGGGCGAATGACGCCTGCGTCGGCGCAGCGCCGCAAGCGCGGCCGGGCGCCCGTTGACGAAGCGACATGAGCCGGCAATCGGCCGTCATGCCACGACGGCTGCCGTCGCCCGTGGCATGCCGTTCCATCCTGTCCGTCGTGCGTGATCCGCTGCCGCCCGACGTATCTTCCTCGCATTGTTAAATAACAGGCTGCTTGCTGCCGAGTTCGCCTTTCGAGGACCGTCATACGTAAAACCCATCGTACGTATGCTATTCTGGTAACAATGTTGCAAAAACTCATAAGAAATTCCTGACGGGGCCCCGATTACCCACGAGATGGCCGCTACTGGTCCCGCGACCCGGTTGGCGTCATGCTGATGACGTCCTCGTACCATTTGTCGAACGACACGATCGGCCGCCATGCCGATGCGCTGGAACGCTTCGATTCCGTCGTGATGCGCGCTCGGGCATTGAAGCGTGCGCACAGCGGGAAAATGATGATGTATTATCGAAATATTGTCCAATTTATAAGGGCTGACACGTTGGAAGACCCAGCACAGATCGGGACGACGGCCGAAGGGGCGCACGCGTGAAAGCCACCGCGCCACGGGGGCTGACGGTCGCATGTGGGCTTCCTGCGCAAGTTCCTCGTCCTGCTGGCCGCCCGGCTGGCTTGCCCGCCCGGTATTCCCGAAACCCTGCGCGACCGGCTGGCGGAACCAGCGCGCGCAACCATCGAACAACATTACTCAACCGAGGTGGTATGCGGGCACTGTCCGCGATCTACCGTGAACTGGCGGGGGCACAATGATGAGCGAAGCGACAGGGATGGTCTGGCTGGTCAACCGTTTGCGCTGCATGTCCGTGGCCGAGGTCGGCTACCGGATCCGGCAGGCGGCCGCGACGCGCGTGGCGAAGCGGATGCGCGCGCGTGCCGCGCCGCCGCTGCCGCGCGCCAGGACGTTCAATCGCATCGGGCCCGACCTCGGCAGCCCGACCCTGGCGCCCGCCGAACGTGACATGCTGCTGGCCGACGCCGACAGCATCTGCGCCGGCCTCGTCGTCCTGTTCGCCAACCGCAGGTTCGACGTCGGCGTGCCGCCCGTATGGAACCGCGATCCGGACAGCGGCGTCACCGGTCCCGCCATTTATGCCGGGGACATCACGATCACGAACCGCGAACAGGTCGGCGACATCAAGCACGTGTGGGAGCTGAACCGGCACCTGCACCTCGTGCGCCTGGCGCAGGCCTGGACCGTGACGGGCGACGTCGCCTGGCTGCATGCGCTGCACCAGCAGTTGCGCAGCTGGCTCGACCAGTGTCCGCCGCTCGTCGGTCCCAACTGGACGAGCTCGCTGGAACTGGGCATCCGCCTCATCAACTGGGGCCTCGTGTGGCAGCTGATCGGCGGAGAGGGCAGCGACCTGTTCGCCGGCGACGAGGGGCAGCGCCTGCGTGCCGACTGGCTGGACAGCATCCACGCCCATTGCAGCGCGATCGCGCGCCAATTATCCCGCCATTCGGCGGCCAACAATCACCTGATCGGCGAACTGGCCGGCCTGTACGTGGGCGCGTCGGTATGGCCATGCTGGAATGCGTCCGGCGCATGGCTGGAGCAGGCGCGGCGCGAGCTGGAACACGAGGCCCAGGCCCAGTTCTCGCGCGATGGCGTGAACCGCGAGCA
This sequence comes from Massilia sp. P2_C2, assembly GCF_056404615.1. Lineage (NCBI taxonomy): Bacteria > Pseudomonadati > Pseudomonadota > Betaproteobacteria > Burkholderiales > Oxalobacteraceae > Massilia > Massilia sp. P2_C2. Next base: position 2,324 of record NZ_JBFUDR010000414.1, read on the forward strand.
GGCCTTCGCGTACCACGTGTTCTCGTCCGAATTCCTGTTCGTGGCGGGCCTCGTCGGCCAGGCCTGCGATCATCCGTTCTCGCGCAGCTACTGGACGAGCCTGCAGCGCGCGCTGCGCTTCCTGCGCTCCGTGCGCGACGTGGGCGGCCACGTGCCGATGGTGGGCGACGCCGACGACGGCATCGTATTCCGCCTCGACGCCCCCGGCAGCGACCGCACCGAACAATTGCTTGCACTGGGCGATGCCGTGCTGCGCCGCATGCCGGCGACCCACCCAGGCGTGCGCTGGCTGTTGCACACCTTGCCCGGCAAGCGGCCGGAAGCGGACCCGCACGAGTCGGACACCGGCTGGGCCTTCCCGGACGGCGGCTATCTGCTGTTCGGTTCGCACTTCGGCGAGCCGAACGAGATCAAGGGCATGGTCGACTGCGGCCCGCTCGGCTACCTGGGCGTCGCCGCGCATGCCCATGCGGACGCGCTGGCGCTGACCCTGTCCGTGGGCGGCGAGGAATGCCTCGTCGATCCGGGCACGTATTCGTACTGGCAGGAACACAAGTGGCGCGACTACTTCCGCGGCACGTCGGCGCACAACACGGTGCGCATCGACGGCCTCGACCAGTCGGTCTCGGGCGGGCGCTTCATGTGGATCAAGAAGGCGCGGGCCGCCATCGAGCGCATGCCGCGATCGCCGCACGAATTCGACTTCCGCGGCTCGCACGACGGCTACGAGCGCCTGGCGGATCCTGTGCGGCACATGCGCAGTGTCCGCTTCGACGCCGCCAGCGCCACGCTGACCGTACGCGACGAGATCGCCGCCAAGAAACATCACCAGGTCGAGCTGTTCTGGCATTTCGCGCCCAACCTGGATACCCGCCTGAACAGTTCCGGCCTGCACGTACGGGGCAAACGCTTCGCGCTGCAGATGCACGCGCACGGCGCGGACCTCAAGCTGGAATTGGTGCGTGGCAATGAAAATCCACCGCTCGGCTGGTACTCGCGCTCCTATGAAAGCAGGCAACCGTGCGATGTTCTGAAGATCAGCACCGTATCGTCCGCCGTCCCGGTCGAGTGCAAGTTTACAATAACGTTTTTCTAACACCGTTTTTCCATAATTACATTTAGGGATTGTTTCAAATGCTTATTTATCTGGTCGCAGGCGCCCGCCCCAATTTCATGAAGATTGCACCGATCGTGCGCGCGCTGCAGGCACGTGCGGATGCGCCGGCGTACAAGATCATCCACACCGGCCAGCACTACGACCGCGAGATGAACGACGTGTTCTTCGAAGAGCTGGGCATTCCGCAGCCGGACGTGTTCATGGCCGCCGGCGGCGGCAGCCATGCCCAGCAGACCGCGAAGATCATGCTCGGCTTCGAGGAACTGTGCGTCCAGGAACGTCCCGACGCCGTGCTCGTCGTCGGCGACGTGAATTCCACGCTGGCCTGCTCGATCGTCGCCAAGAAGCTGAACATCCCCGTCGCCCACGTCGAGGCCGGCCTGCGCAGCTTCGACATGGCGATGCCGGAAGAAATCAACCGCCTCGTCACGGACAGCATCTCCGACTGGTTCTTCGTCACGGAACCGTCGGCCGTCGAACACCTGCGCCGCGAAGGCAAGAAGGAAGCGGCGATCCACTACGTCGGCCACGTGATGGTCGACAACGTGCTGTACCAGGCCGACAAGCTGGGCCACGCGGACTCGTCCGCCTTCGAGACGAGCGCGTGGAAGGCCGGGCGGCAGGCGGCGGGGCAGCGCTATGGCGTCGTCACCCTGCACCGACCCAGCAACGTGGATGACGCGGCCATGTTCAAACGCATCGCCGGCGCATTGAAGGAAATCGCGGCCGACCTGCCGCTGATCTTCCCCGTGCACCCGCGTACCCGCGCGAACATCGAGAAGTTCGGCATCGACCTGGGCCCGAACATCACCCTGGCCGGACCGCAGGCGTATATGGCCTTCCTCAACCTGTGGAAGGATGCGGCCGTCGTGCTGACGGACAGCGGCGGACTGCAGG
>NZ_JBFUDR010000415.1:0-5268 GCF_056404615.1 Massilia sp. P2_C2
CGCCAAGTACTTCTGGCGTCGTTTCGTCGCCATGAACGGCGCGGCACTGCTCGACGAAATCCGATCCTTGATGAAGGGTTTCGGGACAGAATTCACAGTAAATTTTTCCTGACTAGAGCATTGCCCGATCCTGCGAAATTGACCGGTTAAATTCGAGCCAACTATTGCCGAGCTCCGTGAGCTTGTAGTCATTACCGACACGCTGCAAAAACATGTTCGATTCCAGCCAGATCCGAATTTCCTCGCTCATCATGAGCGAATCCAGGCCGCATTGAATGCTGTTGAGCGCACGCACGCAGGCAAAATGCTTTAGCGCTTGCCGACCTTTCACAGTGATCACAGGCTTGCCGTCGTCATCCAGCTGAATCAGGGCAAACCGTCGCAATTCAACGGGACACTCGGCGATCGTCATCCTGTGCATGCCAGTGTCCGCTTCGAAGCGAAGACGGTGCAGGATCGCCATCGCTGCCGAGTCGAGCGTGACAGTTCCGTCGTCGTCAGTTGACGTTGGATGCTGGTCCACGGACGTAGACGGCGCTTCATGGATACGACGTCGCTGCGCGCGGCGTTCCTCGGGAATGGCCAGCACACGCTCGACCAACTCCTCCTCGAGGCCATTGCGCAAGAGTAGATTTTTCGCGGCGGCGTAGCCGAAACCGCGCCGCATGGCGAACATGGTACGCAAGATTTTTGCGGTGACGCCATCGGTACGTCGATCTCCCGAGCGTCGATCAGGGTGAGTAACGAGGGTCATGGTGGCCAAAGAAGTTTCAATGATTAATAATAACAAAAAATCATCAAAATAGGAGGCTCAGGCTGTCATGTCTTACGTCTGAAACCGTTGGCTTCGAGTCGGTTCCGGCCGGTCGTGACAATGGTTTCTCCTGACCGAAGGTGAGCCATACGCTGTCAGGACTCTTTCAATGCCGCGACTTTCGATGGACCGGACCATATCGAGCTTGTAAAATTGCGCCTAGGAAATTGGTGGATTCTAGCGCATCTCTATCTTTCAGACGACATGAGAAAAGCAAGCGCGTACGCATGGAGGAAACGAATGAAACGATACCTGGGGCACGCCGAAACCGGGACTGGCGGCCGTTCAGCCGTTCTCGCTCGACACGCTCGACAAAGGCGTTATTCCACCGCAATACGCCGGGATGCCCATTCGAACCATTTTCGAAGCGCTTGAAAAAAGGACGCAGCTGGCCAAAGGCGAATTCGAGTCGAGCGCCGACTTCAACCAGCGCCAGAAAACCGCCCTGGAATCGGCCTTGATAGGTCAGGTACACGTCAACGATATCCTGGCGTTCGTGATTCCGGTACAAAAGAAGAGTTATAGTGAACCCTTCTATTACACGTATGACGCGGATAACGGCGAAGCCCTGCTGACCATGTCCGCCAACCAGAAGACGTTCAATAACATCGGCTCGCCGAATTATTCCATCCAGTCGGAACGGCTGCGCTACGACAGTTACGAAATCAAATCCGACACCGCCCCAGCGGAAAAGTACACCGCCAGTAATGCATACGGCGCAACCGTGAACGTCACCAGGTTMGACACGACCGATTACACGTTCGCCACCTTCGGCTCCGGCGGCTATTCGCTCAAGGTGCAGATGGACGCGAAGCGTGCTGCGAGTGAACTTCCAACCCTGAAGGCGCTGCTTCTGGTGAAGCTCCGCGAGCCGTACGTGGCATACGACTACTTCCACACGGACCCGACACGCGACAAGCCCACGGAAATCATCGAGCACACGAAATCGCTGGTCGGCGACGTGCTCGGCGTCGTCTTTTATTCGGGCAGGAGCGGCGAAATCGTCGCGAAGTCGCCCGGTATGAGACCGGCTACGGAGAGCGTCGCCGAGAGTCGGTAGAAAGTCGCACGGGCCGGGCGCGTTCCTGTCACGTCACAGATCGAGGACGAGCCGCGCGCTGACGGCACGCGAACAACACGGCGTGAACAGGTTGTTCGCCGCGTGTTCCTCGTCGGTCAAATACATGTCGCGGTGGTCGGGCACGCCTTGAAGAACGCGCGTCAGGCAGGTGCCGCACACGCCTTCCTCGCACGAATACGGAATGTCGACGCCATGCTCGGCCAGCACCTGGATGACCGTGCGTCCGCCTGGAACCGTGACCACTTTGCCGCTGGATACCAGCTCGACGTCGAATGCCTGGTCACCGCTCGTGTCGACGGACACGCCCGCGAAATACTCCGTGTGCAGCCGCGACTGTGCCCATCCCTGCGCCCGTGCGGTCGCGAGCACATGCTCGATGTAGCCCGGCGGGCCGCACACATATAGGCGTGCATCGGGATCGGGTTGCGCCAGCAGGGCGGCCATGTCGAGCATCCCGGCCGGTGCATCGTCGAAGTGGAAATGCACCCTGTCGACGAAACGGGACGCCATCAGGCGCTCCCTGAACGCCGCCAGCGACACCGAGCGTGCGCAGTAGTGCAGATCGAATGTGGCGTCGCCCGCGGCCAGTGCTTCGGCCATCGCCAGGATGGGCGTGATACCGATTCCGCCGGCCAGCAGCAGCGTGCGCGCAGCCGGTACGAGAGGGAAATGGTTTTTCGGCGCGCTGATCTTCAATGACGTGCCGGGTTGCACTCGCTCGTGCATCGCGCGCGAGCCGCCGCGCGAGGCCGCGTCGCGCAGGACGCCGATCACGTAGCGGTGTGTTTCGGATGGCGGATTGCACAGCGAATACTGGCGCACCAGCCCGTCGCCGATGTGCACGTCGATGTGGGCACCGGCCTCGAATGCCGGCAGTGCACCGCCACCGGTGCGCACGAGTTCATAGCTGAAGACACCGTCGGCCTCGCGCGTCCGGGCGGCGACGATGACGTCGATCGTGTTCATGCCGTCTGCTCCTGCTGGCGTTCGCGTGCCAGCCATTGGTCGATGATGCGGCGCGACTGGACGCCGCCCGCGTCGATGTTCAGCATCAGCAGCTTGCGCTCGGGATGGCGCAGGATGTTCTGCTGCTGCAGTTCGAGCATGGCGCGGTCCTCGCTGAAGATGTTTCCCTGGCCTGCGCGGATCGTCTGCGTGAGAGCGGTGTCGTGCGGCCTGAAGTTGCGGGCCATGCCCCAGAAATACCAGTGCGACGTTGCGGTCTCGGGGGTGATGAAATCGACGACGATGCTGGACGCCTTGTGCTCCGGTGCGGCATGGTAGCCGCCTTTGCCGGCGTGGGCGACGCCCACTTCGATCATCACGTGGCTGGGCGCGGTAAAGCGGCAGATCTGCCAGCGGTCGACCGGGACATCGTCGGCCAGGCCGTTGCCGCGCAGCGCGGCGCGCCAGAACGGCGGGGCCATGATGTTGTCCATGAACCGGCTGGTGATCACCTGTTCGCCTTCGACCTTCGTCGTCACTGGGGCCTCGTCGATCTCCTTCTGTCCGATGCTCGACGCGTGTACATAGGTCTCGTGGGTCAGGTCCATCAGGTTATCGACCATCAGCCGGTAGTCGCAACCGATGTGATACAGCCCGCCGCCGTAGGCCCATTCGGGATTGTCCGCCCACTCGAGGTGGTGGATGGCCGCGGGGTCGGCCTGCTCCCTGTCGCCGGGCCAGACCCAGATGAAACCATGGCGCTCCTCGACCGCATAGCCGCGGATGCAGGGAAAGCCGCGCACACGCTGTCCTGGCATGGCGACGGCCTTGCCTTCGCAGCCCATCTCCAGGCCGTGGTAGCCGCACACGAGATTGCCGTCGCGGACGAAGCCCAGCGACAGCGGGGCGCCTCGGTGCGGACAAAAATCCTCCACCGCGGCGACCTTGCCGCCCTGGCCGCGATAGAACACGATCTTTTCGCCGCAGATCTGCCGGCCCAGCGGCTTCTCCGCGATTTCGTCGGGCGTACATGCCACATACCATGCGTTTTTCGGGAACATCGGTAGTCTCCTGTCTTCGGTTTTGATATTCAGTACACTGAATGTTTTAGGAAGTATCATCCTTTTGTGCGAAGAAGTAAACTGTGGTTTCATCATCCACACCGCGCCCATGACCACCGAACCCATCCCTGACCATCTCGACCTCTACGAGCATCCGGGGCACCTGCTGCGCCGCGCTCAGCAGATATCGGTGTCGCTGTTCTACGACGAGCTGGGTACCGAACTGACGCCCGTGCAATATGCGCTCCTGATCCGTCTTGCAGAGCACCCCGGCATCGACCAGGTATCGCTGGCGGGCCTCGCCGGGATCGATACGTCGACCGGCGCCACGGTCTGTGTGCGGCTCGAGGAAAAGGGGCTGCTGCAGCGGCAGGTGATTCCACATAACCGGCGCCAGCGCGCGCTGACGATCACACCGGCCGGCGCCCGCCTGCTGGCGGACCTGGAAGCGGGGGCCCAGCGCCTGCGCGACCGCCTGCTGGCACCCCTGGCCCCCGCCGAACGGCGCAAGTTCATGGCACTGCTGACCAAGCTTGTGGACGGCAATAACGCGCAGAGCCGCGTGCCGCTGGCCCGGCGGGATAGCGAGGAAGACTGACCGGAGCGCGGATGGCCGGGCGGCTGATACCAGCGGCGCCGTTCAGGACGCGTTGCGTAGCTGGCGGCGTCAGATGCCGTGCAGGTTCAGCGCACGCACGGCGCTGCGCAGTTGCGCGTGCAACCGCGCGCGCTCGTCCTCGCTCAGATCGGGGAACATCGTTTCTTCGACATGCCGCACGACGCCGTCGCAGCGCTGCAGGCATGCCGTTCCTGCCTCCGTCAGGCTGATGCGGATGATGCGGCCGTGCTCCGGATCCGGGGCGCGCGCGATCCACCCTTTCGCTTCCATCGCCTTCACCATTTCGTTCGCCGATTGTGGCGACATCATCGTGCGCTCCGCCAGCTGGGCGTTGGAGATCGTGCCCAGGGCGCGGAACACCGACAGCGCCGTGTAATGGGGCACCGTCATGCCCAGCGGCGCCAGGCCGTCGCGCAGGCGCTTGTTCAGGACGTGGTCGAGCCGGCCCACGATGTAGGCGAGGCCGGAAGGTTTGGCGTCGGCCGGGGCGGCCGGGAGCGGTTTTTTCGAAGGCATGAAAATTGTTCTTGTCAAAGCGTGAGGGCAGGTCTAGTATAAGTATCATATCAGGCTACCTGATACATTCCTCACACATTAGGAGACATTGTATGTCCAAATACGAAGGCCGTTGGCAGACCGTGAAGGTCGATGTCGAGAACCGGATCGGCTGGATCACCCTGAACCGCCCCGAGAAGCGCAACGCGATGAGCCCCACGCTGAACCGTGAGATGATCGACGTGCTCGAGAC
>NZ_JBFUDR010000416.1:0-4433 GCF_056404615.1 Massilia sp. P2_C2
GGATCATCTCGCCGGCGACGGCACCGGTACGCCGGCCGCGCCGGCCACGTCCGCGTCCGATGTCGACGGCAGCCTGCGCCGTATGCTGGCGGGCGTGCGCGCGGAACTGGCGCGGATGCGCTGCGACCTCGCGCGCTGGCATACGCGCGAATGCGGGGGAGAGAGTGGGGCGCGGCTCGCGGCGGCGCTGGCGCGCCTGAACCGGATCGCGGTGGATACGAATGCGGCCGCGCTGCGGCTCGAGGCCGAACTGGAAGCGCGGGCGCGGTAGATACCGTCTCGCCCGTCAAGCCTCACATGGCGTAATTTGGGTCATATGGCCTGCCTGTGTGCACAACACCAAAGCACAGGTGGGCCAGCTTGCGCATGCAGGCGCCGATGACGGCCATTTTGGTTTTGCCTTTGGCGAGCAGGCGTTCACTGAAGGCCTTGATGTGTGGGTTCCATTGGCGGGCGACCAGGGCTGGCATGTATAGCAGCTTGCGCAGATGCGCTGGTCCCGCTTTCGACAGGCGACAGCTCCTTTTTGCGACGCAAGTCAGGGTCGCTGTCGATATGCTCTTGGATCGCTTTTTCCAGTCGTTTGAGCTCGGCTTGCAAAAACGAGAGCGATTGGATGATCGATTGCCTGACCTCGCCTGGAGATATCGCGAACTCAACAGCCTCCTGACGGTTTTGTTCGCGCTGCAGATCGTCGGCAACAGCATCGCGTCGAGCCAGCAACGCCTTGAGATGGCGTGCAGATGTCGATGGCGGCTGCCATGCTTCGGGTTTCACTGCATCGCCATAGCGTGCCAGTACGGTGCTGTCGGCTTTGTCGGTTTTGTTCTTGACACCCAATCCTTGGGCGAACTGACGTAACTGGGCCGGATTAACCAGCGACAGCGTCAGGCCCGCATCGGTCAGTGCCAGCGCGGCTGGTTCGTGATATACGCCAGTCGGCTCCATGACGACATGGGCATCAGGTGCCTTGTTCGTGGCCAACCACTCGATCAGCTCTTCGAAACCTGTCTTCGTGTTGAGTAACGCTTTGGACTTCAGCTTGCCATTCGTACTATCGAGCAGCATGCAGTCCAACTTTTTCTTCGAAACGTCTACGCCAAGATAAAACATCGCTCTTCCTTGTGTTCTTGATTTTCCCTAACCACTCCACACTCGCCTTGTTCATGCAGGGTCAAAGCCCTCGGATACCGTCCAGTGTTCAGCAATGGGGTGGGAGAGGTGAAGGGCTTAATCTACTACCACAAGGTCAATGCCTTCAGGGTGGGCACAAGCTGGTCTTCACCTCAGTTGATGGTAGCTAATCATCAACTCGTTCAAGATACAAGGGTGGGCACCCCGTGCCCACCCTACAGGCTTGCGGCTACCGGGATAGGCTCCAAGGCAATCGGGTCAGACCGCGTCCAGGGCCTGGCCGAGGTCCGCCAGCAGGTCGTCGATGTGCTCGATGCCGATCGACAGCCGCACGGTGTCCTCGGTCACGCCCGCCTTCGCCAGCTCGTCCGGTCCGAGCTGGCGGTGCGTCGTGGACGCCGGGTGGCAGGCCAGCGACTTCGCATCGCCGATGTTGACGAGGCGCGTGAACAGCTTCAGGGCATCCTGGAAGCGCGTCCCGCCCTCGCGGCCGCCCGTCACGCCGAACGTGAGCACGCCGGACGGACGACCGCCCAGGTATTTCAGCGCGAGGTCGTGGCTCGGATGGCCGGGCAGGCCCGCGTAGTTGACCCAGCGGACCTTGGCGTGGCCGTCCAGGTATTCGGCTACCTTCAGCGTGTTCTCGACGATGCGGTCCAGGCGCAGCGCCAGCGTCTCGATGCCCTGCAGGATCAGGAACGCGTTGAACGGCGAGATCGCGCCACCCGTGTTGCGCAGCGGGACCACGCGCGCGCGGCCGATGTAGGCGGCGGCGCCGAGCGCTTCCGTGTACACGACGCCGTGGTACGACACGTCCGGCTCGTTCAGCCGCCGGAAGCGTTCCTTGTGCTCGGCCCAGGGGAATCGCCCGGAATCGACGATGATGCCGCCGATCGAATTGCCGTGTCCACCCAGGTACTTGGTCAGCGAATGCACGACGATGTCGGCGCCATGCTCGAACGGCCGCAGCAAATAGGGCGTGGCGACCGTGTTGTCGACGATCAGGGGCACGCCGTGGCGATGCGCGACCTCGGCGATCTTTTCGATGTCCGTGATGTTGCCCAACGGGTTGCCGATCGATTCGATGTACACGGCCTTCGTGCGCTCGTCGATCAGGCGCGCGAACGATTCCGGCTCGCGGTAGTCGGCGAAGCGGGTCTGGATGCCGAACTGCGGCAGCGTGTGCGCGAACAGGTTGTAGGTGCCGCCGTACAGCGTGGCCGCCGAGACGATGTTGTCGCCCGCTTCCGCGATCGTCAGGATCGCATACGTGATCGCCGTCTGGCCAGACGCCAGCGCCAGCGCGCCGACGCCGCCTTCCAGTGCCGCCACGCGCTGCTCCAGCACGTCCTGCGTCGGGTTCATGATGCGCGTGTAGATATTCCCCGGCACCTTCAGGTCGAACAGGTCTGCGCCGTGCTGCGTGCTGTCGAAGGCATACGACGCCGTCTGGTAGATCGGCACCGCGGCAGCGCGCGTGGTCGGGTCGGGCGTGTAGCCGCCGTGTACAGCGATGGTCTCTGGTTTCATGGATTCTCCGTAAGCGTTGGACGCCCGGACTATACGGCCAGCATGGCGCGCGGTGAACGAATATCGATGAGCTAGCTTATCCATGCGGCGCATATATCGACATGCGAATTCCTTCGATGCCTTTTCGGCTGAGCACCGCTATAGTTCGCCGGACCATGACCCTGCAAGCCCATCACATCGCCTGCGTGCGCGGCGGCCGCACCCTGTTCTCCGGCATCGACGTCGCCGTCGCGCCGGGCGAAGCGCTGTGGGTGCACGGCGCCAACGGCAGCGGCAAGAGCAGCCTGCTGCGCATCCTGTGCGGCCTCGCGCCGCCGGCCGCGGGCGCCGTGCACTGGCGCGGCCGCGACATCGTGCGGACTCGCGACGACTATCACCGCGACCTGTTCTACTGCGGCCACGCGCCCGGCCTGAAGGACGACCTGCCGGCCTGGCGCAACATCGACGTCAACCGCCGCATCGCCGGCCAGGCCGGCGGCATCGACGACGCGCGCCGTGCACTGGCCCTGTTCGGCCTCGAACACGCGCTGCACCTGCCGTGCGCGATCCTGTCGCAGGGCCAGCGCAAGCGTGTCGCCCTCGCCCGCCTCGCCATCGCGCCACGGCCCGCGCTGCTGATCCTCGACGAACCGTTTTCCGCGCTGGACGCCGGTTCCATCGCCGCACTGCACGCCCTGCTCGAGCAGCACCTCGGCGCTGGCGGCAGCATCGTCTACACGACGCACCAGGACCTGGAACTCGGCGCACGCCGCCTGCACCGGCTGGACCTGAACGGCGGCCGCTGATGTTGTCGACCTTTGCCTGCATCGTCCGGCGCGACCTGGAGCTCGCCCTGCGCCGCCGCGCCGACGTGTTCACCACGCTGTTCTTCTTCGTCATCGTGATCTCGCTGTTCCCGCTCGGCGTCGGCCCGGAACCCGCGCTGCTGCGCGCGATGGCGCCCGGCATCCTGTGGGTCGCCGCGCTGCTGGCGTCGATATTGTCGCTGGCCCGRCTGTTCGCGCCGGACCACGCCGACGGCACGCTCGAACAGATGCTGCTGTCGCCGGAGCCTTTGGCCGTGCTGGTGGCCGCCAAGATCCTCGCGCACTGGCTCGTCGCGGGCCTGCCGCTGGTGCTGCTCGCGCCGCTGCTCGCGCTGCAGTTCGACCTCTCCCCCGCGGCGATCGGCGTGCTGGCTGCCAGCCTGCTGATCGGCACGCCGGTCCTCTCCCTGTTCGGCGCCATCGGCGGCGCGCTCACGCTGGGCCTGCGTGGCGGCGGCGTGCTCGTCGCCTTGCTCGTACTGCCGCTGTACGTGCCCGTGCTGATCTTCGGCGCGGGCGCCGTCGGTGCGGAGATGGGAGGGCTGGACAGCGCTGCGCACCTGTCGCTGCTCGGCGCCCTGCTCGCCGGTGCTCTCGCACTGGCGCCATGGGCCACGGCACGCGCGCTGCATATCTCGCTCGAATGAGGGGCTCGAGTGATCGCGCTCATAACCAAATGCAAACTTATTCGATTACTTTTCGGGCATGGGCCGATATAGTGAAACCGTCCCTGCCAGATCCCGTTGGGACGATCTTCCGGGCCCGCGTCCCCGTCACGCGGGCTTTTTTTTGAACGCCAACGACGTATCGAACATGACTCCACCGACTTCCCACGCGGCCCCGCTCAGGGCGCCGGGCCGCATCCACTGGTTCGGCTACGCGTCGCCGCAGATCTTCTATCCCATCGCGGGCAAACTGATTCCCTGGTTCGCCGGCGCCGCGCTGCTGCTCGCCGCCGCGGGC
>NZ_JBFUDR010000417.1:0-4312 GCF_056404615.1 Massilia sp. P2_C2
CATCAATGACAGCTTCGTTCTGGCGATGCGTCGACGCACGGCTAATGAGGTATTCCTTGCTCGGTATCAGATCGCTGACCCGCATGCCGTTAATGAATGGCTGGCGTACCGGCTGGTCGACGTTACCGCGCAAGACGACCGCGTTCGAGAAGTCCGGCGTGATCGAAACGACATTCAGCACGTCACCATTTTTCAGCGAACGCTTGAGCCCATCCGAATTCAGCGCGAATTCTTCCACGCTTCGGGGATGCTTTTTGTTCGGATCGATACGCTCAAGAAAGGCGCGACGGGGATCCGCGACCACCGGCACCCCAGCGGCAAAGTCCAACAGGGACTCTACAGTGTCGTTATTGTTCTTTAATTCATAGACTGCTGGTGTGTTGACTTTGCCAGTCAATGCCACGAAACCGCCCGCCGGCGGGATGTAAATCGTGTCCCCGTCCAATAGTTTAATGTCAGCGGATTTGTCGCCCTTAGCGATGAATGCATAAAGGTCCAGCTCGGCAGCGACTTTGCCGCCACGTTTGACCTGTACATGACGCATACTACCGTTGGAGTTCGGACCTCCACTGGCAAACAGCGCGGTAACCAAGGTAGACAGGCTCGAAACGGTATAGGTACCCGGTCGCTTCGCCTGGCCGACTACATATACGGTCAGCGCGCGCAAACGACCAAAATTCACATTGATGGTAACGCCTTTGTAGAGCCGACCAACTGCCGCGCTGATGACATTCTGCGCTTCGCTCGCCCGTACACCAGCCAGCGGCACATTCCCAATGGTCGGAATCGAAATGGTGCCGTTACGGTCGACGGTGGCACGATAATCAATATCGATCGTTCCCCAGCCACGGATCATCAATTCATCGCCTGGCCCGAGCAGATAGTCGGATGGCACAGGTGCGTTGGCGATCGGCGCAAAGGTCGACGGCGTGTTCGCAAAAAAATCAAGCCCAAAAATCGGCAACAGCTTGCCAGTATTCTCGGCAACAAATTTTTGAAACTCGCTCGGCTCTATCTCCGCCCCATATTTGCCGCGCAGCAAGTCTTGACGCTCACGAAAACTCTGATTCAGCTGCCCTTGCGTCCGCGCCTCCCGCGCGTCGTTACGCCGAGCATTTGTCAAGTCACCACTACGCAGCGTGTCGTCGCTCTGCTCGCTCACAGAGCTATTTGAAATCCGGGCTTTACGCGCTGAATCACTCGTCAGTGGCGCCCCCCCAGTATTCGACAAGGCAGATGTCCCGGTCGCCTCCTGGTTGAAGAGGTCGGACTTGTTGTTTGTATCCTGGGCAGGCGCAGCAACAGAAGCAACGGCCATAGTCAGGGCCGCAAAACTCGTTTTAAAGTTGAACATTGGGTTTGAAAGGTGAAGCGCGGATGCTTGTGAACCAATTTAGTATTTTAACTGAGGGCAAAGGACACTGTGAACCTTTTGTTGCAATGGCGACCACATACTGCGCAATGCAAAAATTTCAACTTCAGCATATCTGCCACACCGTGCAAATCTTCGAATCAAAGATTGCTAGCTGGAACGAGGAAAGAGTGACAATGTGTTGCGCACCAGCATCACCAAGGTTAAACTCTACGCCTGCACAGCGCAATGAAATATTGACAAGAATCGCGTGGCGAGTGTCGTCCAATGGTGCAGCATGTCGCACGGCAGCCAGATGTCGCGCGAGCTCGTTAGGGCAGCGCGATCGACCAGCCGTCTTCGGCATATACCCGCACAGTCGCAGGCTAACGTCCGCGTACTGTCATTAGCTCCACATCAACACCCCGACCGACGACTGCGATGTTGTCTCGACACGCGGCCTGCGGACATGGACCCGGCGCATTTTACAACACCCATACAACCCGTAGCCAATAACCAGCGTTGCGCCGGTCTTCATCCCGGCACCAGCAACTCCAGCTGGGCCTGCTCCAAATAACACCACTCGCCCTCTCTCAAGCCCAGCGACTCGAGCGTCAGGCCGCCAATCTGCGAGCGATGCAAGGCTGCGCAATGATTCCCGGCCGCCGCGAGCATGCGCTTGACCTGGTGATACTTGCCCTGCTCCAGCACGATCTCCAACTGATTCTCACCCCGTTGCACGCAAGACTGCGCCGCCAATGGCGCAGGCTCATCGTGCAATTGCACACCCGACAACAACTGATCCACAAGCGCCCGGGTAACGGGTTCCTGTGTCGTGGCCTGGTAGACCTTGGGGATGTGCCGCTTGGGCGATGACTGCGCATGGATGAACGGACCGTCGTCCGACATCAGCAACAGCCCCGTCGTGTCATGATCCAGCCGGCCAACCGGCTGGACTTCGCGCCAAGTAAATTGTTCCGGCAACAAAGTCAGCACACCGGGATGATGACTGGGCTTGCGCGAACACTCGAAGTTGGACGGCTTGTACAGGGCGATGTAGACGTGCTCGCGATACGTCCATTCTTCGTCGAAGACGGTCAGCACCAGGCCTTCCGTCTCCACGAGCGCCTTGTAGTTATCGTGGACTTCGCCGTTAACGGCCACGTCGCCGTCTTCGATCAAGGCGCGGCAATACTTGCGCGTGCCGAAGCCTTGCGACTGGAGCACGCGGTCGAGGGATAATTTACTCATGGGGCAAGACTGTAGCAGAAGGAATGCAAGCGTCAAAGTTCAGCAAACTCGGGGTTTCAACTCGAAGCAAGAACTCGTTTGACACATCTCAAGAATTGCCTACGTCCCRTTGATACACTGAAACCAGATTAGGAATCGACCTACAGTTGTTGAGTGTAGGACTAAAGGTGGGCCGCACACCCGGCACATCAGCTTAACCCCAACCGCGAGGCAAACGTGCAGATCGAAAAAAAGCAGAACCACAGCACCCCCTCTTCGCTCGCAGCCACAAGCAGCGGGACGAAGGCGGCCGAGGAGTATGCCGCGACTTTCCCCACCCGGCTTGCGCTGGCGCGCTGGACGCGCGGTGGCGACATCCCGCATGTACATTGTTTCGAACATCAGTTGCCGATGCGCGCCGCCTGGTATGCACAAGCCCAGCGCCAGTTCCAGGCATGGCTGGAGGCCGGCGGTTTCCATCGGGGCGAGCCGGGCAGTCTCGATAGCGCTATTGCCGAGACAACGCACCTGCGCCAGGAGGCCCCCAGCGTTGTTCCGGCTTTACCTGCCGTGAAATCGATTCCAGACACACCGGACGGCGGACGCCAAAAATGAAAACGACGGCGGAAGCCGTCGTTTCCTTCCCAAATGGGATGTCCAGCTTGAGGAATTGAATTCTCTCGAAACCGCACGGATGCGGGTCTGAAGTTGTTCCGACAACGCCAAGTATAGGCTGGTTTCTTGTCGTTAGCGCCGAAACAGCTACACACCAACTATAGCCTACCGTCTGTAACTTTCAAGCCAAATATTAAGGCAAATAAGTTGCATTTCCCGAGCTTAGCGCAGGCTGGGCACGGCACCCCGGTAGATCGAATGCACCGCGCCGGCGCCAACCGAAGCACCGAATTTTTTCAACACCCGTTCCGGCAGGCCTTCATGCGCCGTGTAGTCGATGATGTCTTCCGCCTTCACGACGTCGCGCGCAACGGTGTCCACCGTGCCGAAGCCATCCGCCAGACCCATCTCGACTGCTTTGGCACCGGTCCAGTAGAGGCCGGAAAAGATTTCCGGATTTTCCTTCAGGCGCTTGCCGCGGCCAGCACGCACGACAGCAATAAATTGCTCGTGAATCTCGTTGAGCATTTCGAGCGCGTGCTGTTTCTGCTTCCCGGATTGCGGGCTGAACGGATCCAGGAAGCCCTTGTTCTCGCCAGCCGTCAACAGGCGGCGTTCGACGCCGAGCTTGTCCATCAGGCCCGTGAAGCCGAAGCCATCCATCAGCACGCCGACGGAGCCGACGATACTTGCCTTGTTAACATAGATCTTGTCGGCCGCCGCCGCGATGTAATAGCCGCCCGAGGCGCAAATCTCGTCGACGACAACGTACAGGGGCTTGTTCGGATACCCCTTCTTGAGACGCAGGATTTCATCAACGATGATGCCGGCCTGCACCGGACTACCGCCCGGGCTATTGATACGCAGCACGACGGCCGCCGACCCCTGATCGGAAAACGCCTTGTTCAACGATGGGATCACGGTATCCGCCGCGCCGCTGCCCTCGTCGTCGATGGTACCGTCGATTTCGATCAGCGCCGTGTGGCGGCCCAGTGCCTCGATGTCGGAACTGCCGAAGTTGAAATCGAAATAAGCCCAGATCGCAAAAAATGCCAGCAATAGAAAGGACAGCTTGAAGAAAATGCCCCAGCGGCGCGCGGCGCGCTGTTCCCGCAC
>NZ_JBFUDR010000418.1:0-4303 GCF_056404615.1 Massilia sp. P2_C2
GAACTGCAGACCTGGCTGCACGATCTGGCGCGCGAAGGCCTCGCGTCCGTGCGCTCGCACGGCCAGGCCTTCTGGGAGGCGATCGCCGCGCGCATGGCCGACGCCCAGGCGGCCCCGCTGGCACGCCGCCTGCGCCGCGCCGGCAGCATGCTCTACCAGTCCGGCCTGCGCAATGCCGAAGGCCTCGTCGCACACGAACTCGCGTCCCTGTATCTGTTGACCCAGGCATGGCAACGCATCGACCAGTTGGCGCCCGCACTGCAGGCCGACGTGCGCACCCTGCTCGGCTGGACGATCAGCCAGGACGAGGTGCTGCGCCAGCGCGCCGTCGCCGACACCTGGCGCGTGCTGGCCCAGACCACGTTCGACGACGATCGCCTGCGCGTGCGCTCGACCTGGCTCCATGGCGCCGCCACCGGACGCTGGGCGCTGCACCTGCAGTACGCCGTCGGCACCCAGGGCTTCGAGCAGCAGCTCGCGCCCGGCACGGCATTCGACGGCGACCTGTGTTTTTATCCGAGCGCATGGCCGCTGCGCGCCCAGATCCTGCGCCAGGACGATCCGCGTCCGTTGTCCGCCGGCGCCGCGCCGTCGGACTTCGACGCCGTGCTCGACACCCATGCGAACGCCCTCGCCGCCCAGCCTTTCCTCGAGCGCTTTCCGGTGCTGCTCGGCGGCCTCGTGCCGGATGGCGCCGACCGTGGCATCGTGCACGACACGCAGGGTCGCCGTATCGCCCTGCATCCCACGTTCCGCCACCCGGTGCACCTGCTGGCCCTGAGCGGCGGGCATCCGCTGACCGTGTGCGGCGAATGGGATGGGCGCACGCTGCTGCCACTGAGCGTCTGGCAGGAAGGGCGGCTGTACAACATCGACAGCGACTTCCCGACATGACGAGGCGACCATGAACGACGCTGACCGCCAGCTGCAGCAATTACTGAAGATCGGCACGGCCCGCGCCGGCCGTCCTCCCGCCGGCCTCGCCGGGCCCCTCGCGGCGCTGCTGCCCGCGGATGCCGCACCGCCGGAAGCCGTGCTCTGGCTATCGCTCGGCGCCCTCGACCTGTGGGAGCGCAGCGGCTTCGTGGCACCCGACCAGCCCGCGCCGGCACCCGCGCAGGCGGCCGCGCCCGAGACGCTGCGCCCCTGCCCGCCGCGCGCGCAAGCCATATTGACCCTGCTGCTGCGCGGCGTGCATCCGGCCGGCCTGGAAGCCGAGTGGCTGCGCCACCTGCACCATCATGGCGGCCGCCTGCCCGCGCACTGCCTTCCAAAACTGCTCGATGCCGCGACGCGCCTGCCCAATTTACGCGCGGCCATGCTGCCCGTGCTCGGCGAACGCGGACACTGGCTCGCGCGCCTGCAACCGGAATGGTCCTGGGCCGCTGCCGGCACGGATGCGGAAGCGACGCTGTGGGAGACCGGCACCCCGGAACAGCGGGTGGCCGCGCTGCGCGACTGGAGAGCGCGCGATCCCCGGGCAGCCAGCGCCGCCCTCGCTGCCGCATGGAACAGCGAGCCCCCGGATCAGCGCGCGGCCCTGCTGGCCGTGCTGGGCACGGGCCTCGGACCGGACGACGAAGCCTTTCTCGAAGCCGCGCTCGACGACCGCCGCAAGGAAGTGCGCGCCGTGGCCCAGCGCCTGCTCGCGCGCCTGCCCGGATCGCGGCTGGCGCAGCGCATGCGGGACCGCCTGCTGCCGCTGCTGCGCGTCGAGAAACCGCTGCTGCGCCCCGCCCATATCGAACTGACGCTGCCCGCCACCTGCGATGCGGCCATGCGGCGCGACGGCATCGGCATCGCGCCCCGCTACGGCCTGGGCGAAAAGGCCGGATGGGTCGTGGACATGCTGGCCGCCCTCGACCCGCAAACATGGACGCGCCATTTCGACCGCACGCCACGCGCCTGCCTGGCACTCGCCGAGCACAGCGAGTTCGCCACCGTACTGGTGCGCGGCTGGGCGCTGGCCGTGCAGCACCATGCGGCCAACGCAACGTCGCCCGGCCTGCGCGCCTGGCTGCGCGACCTGACCACGTGGTGGGTCGACGCCAAACCCGCGCTGCGCGATGCCGTGCCCGACAGCCTGTTCGACGTGGTGGCTGCACACTTCGCGCAGGATGAAGACGGCGCGTCCAGCGCCCTGTTCGACGCAATGTCCGGCACATGGATCGGCGACGGCTTCCAGATGCGCCTGCTCGCGCGCCTTGCCGCCGGCACGCCGCAAGCCTGGCCCGCGCCCCTGAGCCGGCGCGCGCTGCAGCGGCTGCAGACCGCCCTGCCCACGCTGCCCGACGCCGGCCATCCCTGGCTGGTGCGCCAGATGTTGTCCAGCCTCGCGCTCGTGCTCGACCCGGCCACGGCGGCCGCATCCGAAGCCGACCTGCGCGCGGCGTGGCAGCCCGACGGCGAATGGAACCGCACCGTCGACGAATTCTTCGATCTCGTGCGCCTGCGCCACGAGATGACCCTTTCATTCCAGGAGCCAGCATGACCGCCACCCCTTCCGTCCTCCGCCAGCACGCCGAGCACCAGTACGCCGGCGAACTGGAAGCGCTGATCGCTTTTGACACGCGCCAGCGCCCGCCCCGCTGGAAGATGTCGCCGTGGGCCGTCTCCACGTACCTGCTGGGCGGCCAGCTGGAAAACGGCGTGACGATCAGCGCCAAATACATCGGCAATCCGCGCGTGATCGAGATCGCCGTCGCCACGCTCGCCACCGACCGCGCCCTGCTGCTGCTGGGCGTGCCCGGCACGGCGAAGTCCTGGGTGTCCGAACACCTGGCCGCGGCGATCAGCGGCGATTCCACGCTCGTCGTGCAGGGCACGGCCGGCACCAGCGAGGAAGCCGTGCGCTACGGCTGGAACTACGCGCAGCTGCTGTCGAAAGGGCCGTCGCAGGACGCCATCGTGCCGAGTCCCGTGATGCGCGCCATGCGCACCGGCCGCATCGCCCGCATCGAGGAACTCACGCGCATGCCTGGCGAGGTGCAGGACAGCCTGATCTCGATCCTGTCCGAAAAGGTCTTGCCGATCGCGGAACTGGACGACGAGGTACTGGCGCAGAAGGGTTTCAACATCATCGCCACGGCGAACGACCGCGACCGCGGCGTCAACGAATTGTCGAGCGCCCTGAAGCGCCGCTTCAACACCGTCGTGCTGCCGCCGCCGCGCACGGCCGACGAGGAAGTGCGCATCGTCGAGACGCGCGTGGCCAGCATCGGCCGCGCGCTCGAACTGCCGGCCGAGAAGCCGGCGCTCGAGGAAATCCGGCGCATCGTCACCGTGTTCCGCGAGTTGCGCGAAGGCGTGACGGGCGACGGCAAGACCAAGCTGAAGGTCCCCAGCGCGAGCATGAGCACGGCCGAGGCGATCTCCGTCGTCACGCATGGCATGTCGCTGGCGGCGCATTTCGGCGACGGCGTGCTGCGCGGGGCCGACCTGGCGGCGGGCATGGTCGGCGCGATCGTCAAGGATCCGCTGCAGGACCGCGTGGCCATGCTCGAATACCTGGAGACGGTCGTCAAGGAACGCGACGGCTGGAAGGATTTGTACCGCGCCTGCCGCGACGTGATGGCGTAACGCGCGATGAGCGTCCACCTGTTCGGCATCCGCCACCACGGCCCCGGTTGCGCGCGCAGCCTGGCGCAGGCACTGTCCGCGCTGGCACCCGACTGCATCCTCATCGAGGGCCCGCCGGAAGCGGACGCGCTGGCGCAGTACGCCGGCCATGCGGACCTCGTGCCGCCGGTGGCCCTGCTGCTGTACGCGCCGGCCGATCCGCAGCGCGCCGCGTTTTATCCGTTCGCGGCGTATTCTCCGGAATGGCAGGCGCTGCGCTACGCCAGCGAGCATGGCGTGGACGTGCGTTTCTGCGACTTGCCGCAGGCCCAGCGCTTCGCGTTGCGCGCCGAGCGTGCAGAAGCGGGGGCGGAGAAAGATCTGGACGAGCTGCAGGCGGACCCGCTGCGCTGGCTCGCCCGCGCGGCCGGCTACGGCGATACGGAGACTTGGTGGGATCACCTGGTCGAGCAGCGCAGCGACAGCCTCGGCCTGTTCGCGGCCATCGCCGAGATGATGACGGCGCTGCGCAACGAGGCCGGCCCGCCGGCCGACGAGCTGGAAGCGAAGCGCGAAGCGTGGATGCGCACGGCGATCCGCCAGGCCGTCAAGGAGGGCCGCGAGCGCATCGCGGTCGTGTGCGGCGCCTGGCACGTGCCGGCACTGGCGACGCTGCCCAGCGCGAAAAGCGATGCCGACATCTTGAGGGGCCTGGCGAAGGAAAAGGTCGCGGCCACGTGGGTGC
>NZ_JBFUDR010000419.1:0-4302 GCF_056404615.1 Massilia sp. P2_C2
TGATGCAGGCGACCGGTGATGCAGGCGACCGGCCAGATCGCCAGCGGCGTGCACGGCGCCCGCGCCGAGGTGCTGGCGCGCGACGAACTGGGACAGGTGGCGATGGAATTCAACCGCATGGCCCAGTCCATCGAGGACAGCCAGGCCAAGGAACTGGCCGCCACGAACGAGCTGCGCGCCAAGGTCGATGCGCTGCTGGACGTCGTCTCCAGGGCCGCGCGCGGCGACCTGACGGGTACCGTCACCGTCCGCGGCGAGGATGCCATCGGCCGCCTGGGCGAAGGCCTGTCCACGATGTTCGGCAACCTGCGCAGCCTGCTGAACAATGTGCAGCGYGCGGGCATCCAGGTCACCACGTCCGCGACGCAGATCGCCGCGTCCGCGCGCGAGCAGGARGCGACGGGCATCGAACAGGCGCAGACGACCGTCGARGTGCTGTCGACGACGCGCGAGATCTCGGCCAACACGWCGCARCTGCTGCGCACGATGGAGGARGCGGGCCASGTCGCCGACTACACGACGTCCGCCACGGCCGAGGCGCAGGACAATCTCAGGCGCATGGACCAGTCGATGCAGCAGATGGTCACGGCCACCGACACGATCAGCGCCAAGCTCGCCACGCTGTCGGAAAAGGCCAGCAACATCAACAGCGTGCTGACGACSATCACCAAGGTCGCGGACCAGACCAACATCCTGTCGCTGAATGCCGCSATCGAGGCCGAGAAGGCCGGCGAGGCGGGCCGCGGYTTCGCCGTCGTCGCCAGCGAGATCCGGCGCYTGGCCGACCAGACGTCCGTGTCSACGTGGGACATCGAGCAGATGCTGAAGGAGATGCAGTCCGCSGTGTCGGCCAGCGTGATGGGCATGGACAAGTTTACCGAGGACATCCGCCGCAGCGTGGACGAGGCGCGYCACGTSGCCGAGCAACTGTCCGGCATGACGGAGCAGGTGGGCAARYTGGCRCCSCGCTTCGACCTCGTGCTGCAGGGGATGCAGTCGCAGGCCGTCGGCGCGTCGCAGATCACGGAGACGATGACGCAGCTGTCCGACGCCAGCCAGCAGACCGTCGATTCGCTCAAGGCSACGAGCGAGGCCGTGCACCAGCTGCAGTATGCCGCCACCGAYCTGCAGCAWACCGTGGCCACGTTCGCGGTTGCCCAATAAACCGGCCCGCGCGATGATGGTGGGTTTTCACATCGGCAGCAAGCGCTTCGCGCTGCCCCAGTAGCAACCATTTACATATTCACTGAGACAGCCACTTGATGCGCCCTACACCTATTTCTATTCTGAGCAAGCTTGGCGCCGGTATCGCGATGGCTTGCGTGATGGTCACTACCCATGCACAAGTGTCCGGCACACGTTGGCAAGTGCGCGTCATGGACTTGAAGCACCAGGTGAAGGTTGAAGGCACGATTCGATTGACAGATAGGCCTGAAACCGAATCCTGCATGGGAGGTCATTGGAAGAGCGCCGTCGTTGAGGCGAAGGCTGTCAGCGACGAAAAATTCTTTCCATTGACCGAGCCGCTGGCATACGAAATCGACGACGGCCACATCGCTCTCGGTCGAACCAGAATATGCGATGGATACTTATTCTTGAACGGAAAGCTTGGCAACAAGACCATTCGCGGCACATATCGTGCGCCAGGTTTTGGACGCAGCCAGAAACTGGGATATTTTTCGCTAACGAAAATCCAATAGCAGACTTGCGGGTCTTGAGCCGGCAGCCTCAGCGTTGCAGGCGCTTCCGGTCGTGGCAGGGCTGCCCGATGACCGGAGTCAACCGGTCATACGAGCCCAAGGATCAGGCGTGCGGTAGCGCGAAGGGGACTTACGGCGTCCCTTTGTCGGCCTTGGGCCGCCCGGCACGCCGGCCATTCCCCGTTTCGTGGCCAGCACTGCCATTCGGGGCCGCCGTACCGGCTTTCGCGGCAGGCTTGGGTGCCTCCACATTTGGCTCAGCACGGGCACCATCGGTCGCGGGCGGCGCAGAAGAGGCTGCCGCCGCGGCCGCAGGCGCCATCGCGCTGGCTACCGCCTGCGTAAATTGGTCCTGCAACATGTTCCACCACGCAACGGCGGCCGGCATCGCCATGGCAGCCGGGTTGTTCTGCACGTCCGGTGCGCCAGACGGCAGCGGTGTTGCCGTGCCCGGCTGGGCTGTGCCGCCACCCGCCGCGCCGGCAGTCTGCGGGCCTGGCGTGGCTTGAGCAGGCGCAGGTGCGGGAGCGGGCGGTGCCGGCGTACCCGGTTTCGCCGCCGTCGCGCCCGCGGCCGGCTTCGCGCCACCGCCACCCTGGCCCTGCGCGCCAAAGAAGGCCGCAAACGGATTGGCGGCCATCTTTTCCGCGCTGACGCCGGACTGGCGCATCGCCTCGGCCATCGAGGCACCCATCGTCCTCAGGGTCATCAGCGTGCCGCGCTGCACTTCCAGGGCCTGGATGCTTCCGCGCAGCATGGTGAGGTTCAGGTTCAGCCAGGACTCGACCGCTTTCAGGTCGGCGATGCGCTTGTCGAGGTCTTCGGGCGACATCGGCGGCGCGGCGAGCCCGGACATGCCGGGCATGCCGGGCAATCCGGTGCCGGGGATCTGCATCGATCCCCACAGGTTCTTGACGAAGTCCAGCGTGTCCGTCATGCCGGGCATGGCGGGTGCGGAAGGTTTCAGCATGGTGGTCTCCTAGTCGGCGGTCGCCGCTAGCGTAACAGATAAATAAGACTGGATGTAGATGCGGATGCAGGTGCGGCGGCGCGGGCGGACGGGCTACACTAGGCGGATGAGTCCTGCATACGCTCCCGTCCGTCCTCGCCGGCAATTGATGCTGGGCTTGCTCACGGTCGCGCTGCATGTGCTCGTGTTTCTCTGGTTCGCGCGCCAGGTCGGCCACGTGCCCGATCGGATTGCCCGCGCGGCGGCGCCGGCGCTGGACGCTGAACTGATCAATGCCCCCAGGCCGCCGCCACCGCCGCCGGTCCCGCCGCCGCAACCGGTGCTCGTGCAGCCGCCCGTGCCCGAGGTGAAGCCGGTGCCGGTCGAGCCTGCTGCTCCACCATCGGTCTCCGATGCAGGCACGCCTGCTGCGAACGCGTCCGACGCCACGGCGCCCGCTTTGACGCCAGAATCCGACGTTCTCGCCGCCGCCGGCAGCGCGGAACGGCAAACCGGGCAGGATGGCGCCGCTGCCGGCGCGGGCACCGTACAATCGAAACAGGATGCGAAACAGGCTACGGCGGCCCAGGCCCAGGCCCGGGCGGATACTGCGGCGAAACCGCCGCCCGCCGCGCCGGAAGCGCGTCACTACAAGGTCGATATGCCGCCTTCGGCCGACATCACGCTCGACGTCGCTCGCACGGACGCGAACGGCACGAAGTGGAGTGGCGACGCGCTGCTGTCGTGGCGGGTGACGCCGTCCAGCTACCGGGTCCAGGTGGAGGCCGGCATCCGCGTCATGTTCGCGCACGTGAACCTGCTTACCCTCGTCAGCGAGGGCACGGTTGGAGACGACGGATTCGTCCCCACCTTGATGACGGAGAAGCGGCGCGGGCGATCCATGACGGCGACGCACTTCAATCGCAAGGACGGCACGCTGACGTTTTCGGCTTCGGCGGCGAAGTATTTTCTGGTGCCGGGGGCGCAGGACAAGGCCAGTGTGCCGCTACAATTGACCGCCATTGCGCGCGGTGATTCGAAACAATTGTCCGGAAATATCGACATCCTTGTCGGCGAAGATCGCGACGCGAGCGTTTTTACCTTTACGGTGGCCGGACAGGAACAGATCGACACGCGCCTGGGCCGCATCGCCACCTGGCACCTGGTGCGGCCACCGAAACCCGGGTCGTATAGCTCGCGCCTGGAATTGTGGCTGGCGCCGGCTTATGGCTGGTATCCGGTGCAGATCCGTAACGTCGAGGCGAGCGGGGCCGTGACGGTCCAGACCGTGAAGACTATCGAGACTCATTGACGTCCTCCCCGCCCTGAAGGACGGGGATTCCTACAACTAGCGTCGCACGTCCGCGACGGAGAATGTTTATCGCAGCATTGGTATCGCGATCATGTCGACAACCGCAAACACTGCACTGCCACTCTCTTATTCCAAGGTCTGCGATACCTTTCGGCCGCGAATCGGGCATGGCGCCGCAATCCGAACAGACTCGGGAAGTCAATCTTTCATCGACTTCCTCGAACCACGCGCCATGCTTGACAGCCTTGTACGCCAGTTGATGTCGGAAGGTCGACCAGCCGGCATCGAGAACAGACTTCGCCATGCCGGTCCTGGCGAGTCTGGCGGCGGCGACATTGCCG
>NZ_JBFUDR010000420.1:0-4296 GCF_056404615.1 Massilia sp. P2_C2
CAACAGCACTACGGCCTCGCGACCTGTACCGAGGCCGACCTGGCGCCGTGGTTCCAGATGATGGAGGCGCGGCTGCACGTGACGGACTGGCCCGCGGCGCCGAACGAGAACAACGACCTGCTGCGGCGCGGCGCGGCAAAGCTCGGCATCCCGACGGCCCTCGTTCGCCGCAACGTCAAGGGTTGCTGGAACCTCGGCTATTGCGGCATGGGCTGTCCGACGAACGCCAAGCAGTCGATGCTCGTGACGACGATCCCGTCCGCGCTCGATCATGGCGCGACGCTCGTCACGCGCGCCCGCGCCGAGCGGCTCGTGCTGCAGGGCGACATGGTCCAGGGCGTCGTGTGCACGCTGCTGGATGCGGCCGGCTTGCGCCCGACCGGACGCCTGCTCCGCGTGCGGGCCCGCCACACGGTGCTGGCCGGCGGCGCCATCAACACGCCGGCGTTGCTGCTGCGCTCGCAGGCGCCCGACCCCAGCGGGCAACTGGGCAAGCGCACGTTCCTGCACCCGACGCTCGTGTCGGCCGCGCTGTTCCCGCAGCGCGTGGACGGCTATGCGGGCGCGCCGCAGAGCGTCTACTCGGATCACTTCCTGCACACGCAGGCGATCGACGGCCCGCTCGGCTACAAGCTGGAAGTGCCGCCGCTGCACCCCGTGCTGCTGGCGACGACGATGCAGGGCTTCGGGGGCGAACACGCGGCGATGATGCGCAGTTTCCCGCACCTGCAGGGCATGCTGGCGCTGCTGCGCGACGGTTTTCACCCCGAGTCGAACGGCGGTACCGTCGGGCTGAACGCGGACGGTTCCGCCGTGCTGGACTACCCGCTGAACGATCCGGTCTGGGAGGGCGCGCGGCGCGCGCTGCTGACGATGGCCGAGATCCAGTTCGCGGCCGGCGCGACGGGCGTGCAGGTCGCGCACGAGCGGGCGCCGCGCTACGCCGGCTGGGCCGAGGCACGGGCGGGTATCGCCGCGCTGCCGTACGAACTCCACCTCACGCGCGTCGTGTCGGCCCACGTGATGGGCGGCTGTGCGATGGCCGGTGCGCGGCACGACGGCGTCACGGATTCGGACGGGCGCTACCGGGGCCTGGCGAACCTGTCCGTGCACGACGGCTCGCTGTTCCCGACGTCGGTCGGCGCCAATCCGCAGTTGTCGATCTACGCCATCACGGCGCGCCTGGCCAGCAATCTCGCGCTGGTCATGACGGGGCGGCCGGCGGCACGGCCGCAGGCGGCGGCCTGAGACGATGAAGCCGGCCAGCGCGCGCACGCTGCTGCGCCTCGTGCTGCTCGTGCAGGGCACGGCGGCGCTGCTGATCGCGTGGATCCTGGTGCATCGCGGCACGCCCGCGTGGGGTGCGCTGCTGGCGGGCGTAGTCGCGGTGGCGCTCGTGCGCCTCGCCATCAACATGAACAATTTTGTCATGGCGTCGCGGGCCGCGAGTCCGACGCCGCCGGCGTACCGCCTGGATTTTCGCGCGCGCCTGCGCATGCTGGCCGAGGAATTCCGCGCCAGCATGCTGGTGACATCCTGGCACGTGCCGCGCGGCTGGGCGCGCATGACCATCCACCCGCGCGGTGATCATGTGCCGGTGCTGCTCGTGCACGGCTATGGCTGCAACAGCGGCTACTGGGCGCACCTGGTGCCGCTGCTGGACCGGGAAGGCATCAGCCACGCCAGTATCGACCTGGAACCGGTGGCGGGCAGCATCGACGACTACGCGCCGCTGCTCGAGGAACGCGTGCAGGCGCTGTGCGCAGCGACGGGCGCCGCGCGCATCGCCATCGTCGCCCACAGCATGGGCGGCCTGGCCGCGCGCGCGTGGATGCGCAGATACGGCAGCGCGCGCGTGGCCAGGGTGATCACGCTCGGCACGCCGCACCATGGCACGGCGCTGGCGCGCTTCGGCCCCGGCGCGAACGCCGTCCAGATGCGCCGCGACGGTCCGTGGCTGCGCGACCTGGCGGCGTCCGAGGGGCCGGACGTGCGTGCGCGCATCGTGTCGCTGTATACCCATCACGACAACATCGTCGCGCCGCAGGATTCGAGCGTGCTGCCCGGTGCGCGCAACGTCGCATTCGGCGGCGTGGGCCACGTGGCGCTGGGCAGCAACCCGCGCGTGCTGGCCGAGGTGTTGCAGTTACTGCGCGAACTGCGCGCCGACACGCCCACGGCGTAGACAGGCGGTGGCCGCGCCGTCCGGTCGATGATATCCTTGCGGGTGAGTCCACCCACATTTGTTTCCATGCAACAGAAAGCCCCGCGCCGAACCCGCGAACGCATCCTCGAGCTGTCGCTGCGGCTGTTCAACGAATTCGGCGAACCGAACATCACGACGACCGTGATCGCCGACGAGATGAACATCTCGCCGGGGAACCTGTACTACCACTTCCGCAACAAGGACGACATCGTGAACTCGATCTTCGTCCAGTTCGAGGCGGAGATCGAGCGCATGCTGACCGTGCCGGCCGGCCGTCGCTCGAACATGGAAGACGTGTGGCTGTACATGCACCTGATGTTCGAACTGATCTGGAAGTACCGGTTCTTCTACCGCGACCTGAACGACCTGTTGTCGCGCAACCGCAAGCTGGAACTGCAGTTCAAGGCGATCCTCGCCCACAAGATCAAGGTCGCGCGCCAGCTGTGCGAAGACCTGCGCAGCGAAGGGTCGCTCGAGGCGGGCGATGCCCAGATCGGCGCGATGGCGACCAACATGGTCGTCGTCGCCACTTACTGGCTGTCGTACGAATACGTACGCAATCCGCGCAAGTACAGCGAGCAGCAAGCCATCGCCGACGCGCTGGCGCGCGGCTGCTACCAGGTGCTGTCGATGCTCGGCCCCTACCTGCGCGGCGAGACGCTCGCCCTGTTCCAGCGCCTGTCCGACGAGTTCCTCGCGAAGCTGCCTTTGGTACAACCTTGAGGAATCCATGAAATCCATCGCTGTCTATTGCGGCGCCTCGCTGGGCGCCGATCCCCTGTATGCCGACGCGGCGCGCAGCCTGGCCTGCGCCCTCGTCGACCACAACATCGGCCTCGTCTACGGCGGCGGCAAGGTGGGGCTGATGGGCGTGATCGCGGACGAAGTGCTGCGCCTGGGCGGCGAGGCGACGGGCGTGATCCCGAAGCATCTCGTCGAGCGCGAAGTCGGACACCCCGGCCTCACGCGGCTGTTCGTCGTCAAGGACATGCATGAGCGGAAAGCGATGATGTCCGACCTGGCGGAGGGTTTCATCGCCATGCCGGGCGGGATGGGCACGCTGGAAGAGCTGTTCGAGACGATCACGTGGGCCCAGCTGGGCATCCACGCCAAGCCGATCGGGCTCTTCAACGTGAACGGCTTCTACGACGGCCTGTCGGCCTTCGTCGACCACCTCGTCGCGACGGGGTTCGTGCGTCCGGCCCACGCCGCGCTGATGACGCTCGATGCCGATCCGGACGCGCTGATCCGCCGCCTGCGCGGCGTCTGAACGCCGGCCAGCGTCAACCTGCCAGCCGTTCCGCACTGCCCAGGCGCCGCTGCTGCGCCTGCGCCTGCAGCATCTCGGTGATGCGTTCGGCCGGCACCGGTGGGCTGAACAGATAGCCCTGCATCTCGTCGCAGTCGTTGGCGCGCAGGAAGTCGCGCTGCTCTTCCGTTTCCACGCCCTCGGCGATCACGCGCAGGTGCAGGCGGTGGCCGAGCGAAATCACGGCCAGCGCGATGGCCTGGTCGTCCGAGCTGATGGCGAGGTCGCGCACGAACGACTTGTCGATCTTGAGCGTCGAGATCGGGAACGACTTCAGCGCGGACAGGCTCGAATAACCGGTGCCGAAATCGTCGATCGACAGGGTGATGCCCATCTCCTTCAGCTCGCGCATGCGCGCCACGGCCTGGTGCATGTCGCGCATCAGCAGGCTTTCCGTCACCTCCAGGTCCAGCGCGCTGGGCGGCAGGCCGCTGTCGCGCAGGGCGCCGGCGATGCGCTCGACGAGGCGCTTTTCCTCGAACTGGCGGGCCGACACGTTCACCGACACGGCCAGCGGATCCAGCCCGGCCGCGCGCCACAACTGGGCCTGGCGGCAGGCCGTGCGCACGACCCATTCGCCGAGGCCCACGATCAGGCCCGATTCTTCCGCGAGCCCGATGAAGCGGTCCGGGCGCACCAGGCCGTGTTCCGGATGGCGCCAGCGGATCAGCGCCTCCACGCCGAACAGGCGGCCCGTGCGCAGGTCGACCTTCGGCTGGTACAGCAGGTAGAAACGTCCGGCGGGCGATCCCGCGGCCGGCGATCCGGCGGCGGGCGATCC
>NZ_JBFUDR010000421.1:0-4284 GCF_056404615.1 Massilia sp. P2_C2
CATCGAGACGCACCTGGCCTGTCGCCGCCCGGCCGTTCAGCTCGACCGGCATGCGGGTCGCGGGCAGGTGCAGCACGACGGCGTCGCCCTCGCGCGCGATGCGCACGGGGTCGCGCGAAATCGTGCCATGACTCAGCGGCAGGCCAGCCTGCCCCGGACGGTAGAACAGCGGCGCATACCGGTTCACTTCCARCTGGCCGGTGTCGCCGACGAACTGCTCGCCGATGCGCGCCGCGTCCGGGTGCCAGACGATCGTCAGCGCCAGCAGCGGCCGCCCCGGGAGCTTCTGGGACGACAACTGCAATGTCTGGGTGTATTCGGTGGAATCGGTCATGCGGGAACGTCGGTGCACGCTTTACATGTAAAACACATGGCAATTTTACACGCAGAAACACATGATCGACCGGAAACGGGCCCCGGCGGCCGGTTTCCGCCCCGTGACGACTTGGCACGACGTTTGCAGTACCTGTCCTGCCGCCAGCGTGGCGGTGCCTTTTTGTGGATGCCATGACAATCAATCGCGCTACCCCGCCCATCCTGCCGGCAGACGGCCGCGTCATGCTGGACGTGCACAACCTGAAAGCCCTGCGCCAGCGCCGGTGCGGGCGCGAAATCCTGTCCGAACAATTCCAGGAACGGCGCCAGTGCCTCACCCGCGCAGCCATCAACCGGGCCGAGTCCGGCAAACCCGTTCCGTACCGCACCGCGCGCCACCTTGCCGCGTTCTACGGCATCGGCGTCGAAGCCCTGATCGAGACGGCCCCGACACGCCATGCGCCGCCCGCCCGGTCCGCACCGGATCCGGCGGACGTCGAACGCCTGCAATGCCGCGCCGCCATCGATGGCGTGCACCTCGCCCGTGAGGGCCGCATCGTCGATATCCAGGGCGTCGCCGGCGCCGGCAAGTCGCGCCTGCTCGCGTCCTGCGCCGCCGATGCCCGTGCGCGCGGCTATGCATGCGTCGTGCTCGACGGCGCGAACGGCCCGGGGGGCCACACGGCGGCACGCCTGATGCTCGCGCTGCTCGGCCTCGATGGCGCCGCCGCCGGCGACGATGCGCCGCTGGCGGACAGCGTGCGCGCCCGCTGCGCCGCCCTGGCCCTGCCGGCCGTCCACGTGGACGGCTGCGTGAGCCTCGTCGCCCCCGCGCCGGACTGGCCGCTGCCCTCGACCCAGTTGCTGCAGACGGCCGCGCTGTGCGCCCTGATCCAGCACCGCGCGCGTCACCAGCCCCTGCTCGTCTGCATCGACGACTTCCAGTGCGCCGACTGGCAACTCTGCATGATCCTGAACGTGGCCGTGCCGGCGACGCTGGACTATCCCGTGCTGTGGATGTTCGCCACCGGCCTGGAACCCGGTCCGGCCCGGCGCCCGCTCGGCGTGCGCATGGATGTGCTGGCGCGCACGACGCTGCACATGAGCCCGCCATCTGCGCGCGCCGGCCGCGCCGACGCCGGCGGCGTGCACCGCCTCGAGCGCGTGGGCACCTAGTCCGGACCGTCCACGTCCAGCACGTGGTTGCGGAAAATCTCGGGCAGCATCTCGAGCACGAGGTCGCGCCCGAGCAGGTCGGACGCGCGCACGGCCCGCGCCACCATGTCGATGTCGATGGCCGCCAGCGCCGCCTGCGCCGTTGCCGCATGGCTCAGGTGCCAGGGCGCCGGGCACATGCCGGCGCGCTGCGTCCGGTATGGCCGGAAAAAGCCGAAGCGCGCCGCGTGGTCGTCGAGCCAGGCGTGCAGGCGACCATACACGCCGTGCGCCGCGGCCTCGTCCGGTAACAGCCGCGTCCGGTAGCCGGGCGGCTGGGCGGCGCGGTCGAACACGTCGATGTCCGTGCCCCAGTGGCGCCGTGTCGCGCCCGGCAGGCCCGTCCAGTTCAGGATGGCACGCACGACGTCGGGCGGCGCCAGCGCCGCATGGTCGCGTGGCACGCCCCGGCAATCGTACAGCGTGGCCTGCCCCGAGAATTTGCGGTTCCAGTTGCGCGCCTGGGCCTCGAACGGGCGCCAAGACGCGATCGGCAACAGGTCGATGCCGTCGCGCGCGGCGGCGGCACGCAGCGCCAGGAACGCGGCCGCCACGTCGGGCCGGGCGGCGAAGCGCGGCTGCGCATACTGGCGCACGTGCGTGCGGGCGCGGCCCGTCAGCGTCGCCTCGTCGAACGGTGCGCCCGGGTCAACGTCATCCGATGGCATCGCGGTCGGGATAAAACAGGGCGATCGTGATCGCATGGCCCGCGCAGCGTGTGTTTGTCGCGACTGGCATCCTGCCCTCTCTATCGTTGCACGTCGTCCATGATACGACGGCCGCGCCCGCTGCGGCGCCACCGGCGCACGACTGATGCATCTCAATCCCGCATCATCGTGCCTCCGTAATCTCCACCTGTTGCCAGCCGCATCGAGGAGATGACCATGACGCATGTGATGCCATATCGCACGACTCTGCCCGGCCTCGCTTTTTCGTACATGTTCGGGTTCATGCTCGCCGGYAGCCTGCCGCTGGCCGACGCGCAAACGACCGCGCCGCACCGTTCCGCCACCGCGCCAGCCGGCCAGGCGGACCATAAAACGGACAGCACCACCGCCACCCGGCGCCAGCAGACAGCCGTCCAGCACGTCAGCGACGCGGTCGGCGTCGTGCAGACGATGAGCAGCGAGACAGGCATGCCGGCGCTGCTGGGCCGGGCGCGCGGCGTCTTCATCATTCCCAGATACGGCCGGGCGGCCCTCGGCGTCGGCGGGGCCGGCGGCGCCGGCGTGCTGATGGTCCGGCGCGAGAACGGCACATGGGGCAATCCGGCCTTCTTCGATACCGGCGGCCTCAGCATCGGCCTGCAGGCCGGCGCCGAGGGTGGGCCCGTCGCCCTTCTCCTGCTGAACCAGAAAGCCGTGGACAGCTTCCGCAACCGCAACAATTTCTCGCTGAGCGCCGACGCCGGCCTTACCGTGATCAACTTCGCGCGCATGGCCCAGGGGTCGACGGCCGGCGACATCGTCGCATGGTCCGGCACCAAGGGCCTGTTCGGCAACGCGGCCACGGTCGGCATCAACGACATCCGCTACAACCAGAGCCTGACCGAGGCCTATTACGGCAAGCCGACGACGGCGCAGCAGGCGATCGACAGCAGCGAGATCAACGCCCAGGCGGACGCGCTACGCAAGGTGCTCGGCTCGCCGCCGACGCCGGCCGGCAGCGGTGCCAGGAGTGGCGGACACTGAGCAAGGCAAGCGCTGAACGGTGTTCCACACGCGGCAGCGGCAGCGCGCCGGTCCCAGGTCGCCGGATGGTGACCGGCGCAGCGGGGCGCACGCCGTACGACGGTGCGCCCCGACGTGGCGGCCTCAGGTTCGTCCGCTGCCGCCGCGGCGGCGTACGAACACGAGGCCGAAGCCGGCCAGCGCCACCAGCAGCGGCGTGGACGGCTCCGGCACGGCGCGGACCAGGCTGTACGCATTGTCCGGCGTGAAGGACAAGCGCTGCCCGTCTGGTGCATCGGGATGCAGGGCGATGCTGCCCAGGTCGCCGTCGACGCCGAGATAGTGCGTGTCGTCGAACAGCGACCAGCTGAATGTGGTGCCGTCGTTGCCGTCGCCCAGCAGGAAGCCGACGTCGAACGTGAAGTGCCCGCCCAGCTGGATCGCCTGGTACCAGTCACCTCCGCCGGCATCGCTCGTGAACGTCAGGTCATTAGGCGGGCTGCCCGTCACGGCGCCCATGGCCTCGGGGGCGCCCAGCAGGTCGCCGGCCAGGTGACTGACGGTCGCACTGGCAGGGGTCGCGCCGCCCAACCCGAGGAAACCGAGGCCGAGGTAGGCGGTACCGCCGCCCAGCGTGGACGTGTCGATGTCGACATGGTAGACCGGTGCGGCCAGCGCCGCGCCGGCGCACAGGCACATCCAGGTGGCGGCCAGCAGGCGGGCCGCGTGTCGTTTGAAACCATGCATGGTCGTCTCCTAGTATTTGGCGCTGATGAGTTGTGGCGTGTACCCGATGACGGCCCTGGACGGGTTCGAGAAGGTCGTCGTCACCGTGGCGCTCTGGCCGGGCGCCAGTTCCGCTTCGCCCAGCGTGACATAGGGCACGCCATCCTTCAGTCCCGTCGCGTTGTCGAGCGTGACGCCGGCCGTGAGCCCCTGCAGCTGGAATTGCAGCGGGCCCTTCAGGGGCGCACTGCTCGTGTTCGTGATCGTCACGGTGCCCGTGTACCTGGACGTAAAGCGGTTCATCGTCAGGCCGGAGCGCGCGATGCGCACGCTGCCCGTCACGTCGACCGGTGCCAGC
>NZ_JBFUDR010000422.1:0-4279 GCF_056404615.1 Massilia sp. P2_C2
GTTCAAGGAAGAATACGGTTGCACGCCCAAGGTGTTCAAGGGCGTGGCACCCCGGAGCGATGCGCTACCGGACAGTGACGGCGTCGTGCCTGCAGACTTGGCGCCACCAGAATACGTCGAACACGCCCGACAAGATTTGCACGATTCATGATAAATCCTGCATTCTTGCAGAAAACCTCGGCATTATCGCTATTCGAGCACGTAACAGCACACTTACGCTTTTGTGCCCGGGGGTATCCCGTCAATCTCAAACATAACTGCCAATGAATGCTCGAACCCAGTGCGAGCCTTTCGCCGCCTCTACCCTTAAACACATGATTTCCATTTCGTTGTCCGCAAAGGTCCGATTCGTCGCACCGATCGCGCTGGCGGTGGCCGCGCTGACCGCATCGACATCCATCGCTCAGGCCGCGCCCCAGGGCTGGCCGGGCGATGGCCAGCTGTTCGTGGGCACGTGCTACCAGCCGGTTGACCGCTCCACCGAGCAGATCGTGCGCGACATCGCCCTGATGAAGGAGGCTGGCTTCAATGTCGTCCGGATGGGCGACCTGTCCTGGGATTATTTCGAGCCTGAAGAAGGCAAATTCACGTTCGCCGCCTTCGACCGCATCCTCGATGCGATGCAGGCCAATGGCATCAAGGTGATCGTGGACATTCCCGGTACGCCGGCGCCGCTCTGGCTGCATCGTAAATATCCTGGCGTGAACCTGGTGAATGCGCAGGGCGCAGTCGTGCATCCGGCGGAACGCTACATGCTGGACATCAGCGACATGGATTACCGCCGCCATGCCGTGCGCCTGGCCGAAAAGATGATGCAGCGCTACGCCAAGCATCCGTCCGTCCTGGCCATCGGCTTCGACAACGAGATCGGCAATACCTTCATGTCGTATTCGAAAGCCGACCGCGCGCGCTTCATCACTTGGCTCAAGCGTAAATACGGCACGCTCGACGCCTTGAACCGGGCCTGGGCGACCCAGCGCTGGTCGCGCCACCTGTCGTCCTGGGACGAGGTGCAACTGCCGTACGCGGACGGCCCCGGCCCGGCGGAGCGCAATCTCGACCTGCGCCGTTTCTGGTCCGACATCACGGTGGACGTGCTGCGCGACCTGGAAGCCGTGCGCAAGAAATATGCGGCAGACAAGCCGGCGATCTCGAACCTGTGGGACAGTGCGCCGCGCAAGAGTTTCGATTACCTGTCGACGTATCGCGACTACGCGAACTACGGCGCCATGGGCTTCTATCCCGGCGAGCCGATCTCCGCAGGCTTCGAGGCGCTGATGATGAAGGCGGGCCTGGACACGCCCATCTGGTTCAATGAATTCACGGCGGGCGGTGGCGGAAATTACGGCACCAAAGGGCGCTCGCGCATGTGGGCCCATTTCGGCCTGCTGATTGGCGCCCAGTCGGCGATGGCCTGGACGTTCAATTCCCACCTCGGGGGCGAGGAACAGATGTTGATGGGCCTGCTCGATCATGACAGCAAGCCATCCTGGAAGCTGGGGGAATTCGCCACGATTGCCCGCGAGTACAAAACGTTGGAAGGGATGGGCTTCCCCCGTCATACTGCACCCAAGGTCGCATTCGCGTATTCCTTCGACAGCCGCAACGCATCGAATCCGCCGGGGCCATCGAACACCATGCGCCAGTACTTCACGATCCCGTACCTGGATCAGATCCACAACGCGTTCGCGCCCGTCTTCAACGACAACATCGACACGGCCGTGATCAACGTCGGCCACGACGACCTGCGGCGCTACAAGATGGTCGTGGTGGCGGCCGACGTCGTCATGGACAAAGAAAGCGCGGATGCACTGCGCCGTTACGTGCAGGACGGTGGTACGGTCGTGATGACGGCGTTCTCGGCCAAGGTCAACGAGACGGGCCAGGTGTTCGACACGCCGCTGCCGGGCCGGCTCAGCGACGTGTTCGGCCTGCGCACCAGTGAGTACTACAATGCGGCGGCACCGCTCGAAGTCGGCTTCGACGGCAAGACGGTCGCCACGACCACGACCTTCTACGAAGTGCTGGAGCCATCCACCGCCAAGGTCGTCGCGCGCCTGACGAACGTCGCAGATTCTCCGCCCGCCATCACCGAGAACCGCTACGGACAGGGTAGGGCGATCTACGTCGCCACGCCCGCGCAGCGCCCCGTCATGCAGGCCTTGTATCGCACCCTGTACGGCTCGCTGGGCATCACGCCCGGCCCGCAGACGCCCGAAGGGGTCTATGCCCGCGAGGTGGACGGCCGCACGTTGTATGTCAACACGACGACCAGGCCGCAGGAGATCAAGCTGGATGGCGCCGCAACCGGCGTGCTGGGCGGCCAGGTGTGGAACGGCACGCTGCGGCTTGAACCCTATGGTGCGGAACTGCTGCGCAAGCAGTAACAGCGGATCACTCCGGCATTGGCCGGCCGGGAGCGGACAGCCCGGCCGGCGTTTCGTCCTGCAGCACAATCGGTTCGGCGACAGTTTATCCAGACAACGCTCCCTTGGTAAACGTGCAACATTACGCCCTCAACGGATCTCCAGCAGCGCAATCAACCCCCAACTGATCAGGCCCAGTCCGACCAGCGACACGACGACCGTCATCGTCACCTTGCCGCCCGCACGCAGCACGGCGCGCGCGTCGACGCCCAGGCCGAGGGCGGCCATCGACATGCTGGTCAGCCATCCGGACGCCACATGCGCCGGTTCGAACACCACGGCCGGCAGCGCGCCGGCGGAGCGCAGCGTCATCAGGAGGAGGAATCCGACGATGAACCACGGGACGAGCTGCGCGAGCCGCGGCGCCGACCGCCTGCCGCCCGTGCGCCGGCACATCGCCAGCGCGAGCACGAGCACGACGGGGCCGAGCATCAATACCCGCATCAGCTTGACCAGCGTGCCGACCTGCAGGCTCGCCTGCGACACCGGCGCCGCCGCGGCCAAGACCTGCGGCACGGCATACACGGTCATGCCGGTGAAGACGCCATATTGAAGTGGCGTCAGCGCGAGCACCCGGTCGAGCAGCGGCAGCATGAGCACGACGACGACACCCAGCACGGCCGTGAATGCGATCGAGGATGCGACGTCCCTGCCGTCCGCATCGATGACCGGTGCGACGACGGCGATGGCCGAGTTCCCGCAAATCGAATTCCCGCACGCGACCAGCACGGCCATCTCGTGCGGCAGCCGCAGCAGGCGGCCGACGGCGTAGCTGAACATGATCGCCAGGACGACCGCGAGCGCGATCCCGCCCAGCAGCGGCAGGCCATGCGCAGCGATCGCGCCGGCGCTGACGGACGCGCCGAGCAGCACGACGGCCAGCTCGAGCACAGCCTTGGACGAGAATCGCACGCCGGCCTCGCACGATGCCGGCACCGTCGCCAGCGTGCGCACGAGGGTCCCGAGCAGGATCGCGAGCACGAGGTTCTCGAGCCATGCGTGGCCGAGGACGACGGTCTCGGCGCGCTCCAGCAACGCGGCGGCACCGGTGACGGTCGCGCTCAGCGCGATGCCGGGAATGAGTCGAAGGATGTGATGGCTCATGTCGCGCTCCTGGTCGAGCCTGCAGTATCGGCTCGACAGTTTCGTTCGGTCCATCTTAAAATTCCGCACGAACCATATACAAAAATCGAACGATGACACTCGACCAGCTTCGCATCTTCGTGGCCGTCGCCGAACGCCAGCACCTGACGCAAGCGGCGGACGCCCTCGCGCTGACGCCATCCGCCGTCAGCGCGGCCATTCGCGGGCTGGAGGAGCGCTACGGCACCCGGCTGTTCGACCGGGTGGGACGGCGCATCGAAGTGAATGCGGCCGGCCGCATCTTCCTCGACGAGGCCCGCGCGACGCTGGCCCGTGCCGCCGGCGCCGAGCGGGTGCTGGTCGAACTGGCGGGCCTTGCGCGCGGCGCGCTGGCGATCCAGGCCAGCCAGACCATCGCCAGCTACTGGCTGCCGCCGCTGCTCGTGCGCTTTCGCGAAACGCATCCGCAGATCGACGTGCGGCTGGACGTTGGCAACACGCAGTCCGTGGCCGATGCGGTGCGCGAGGGGCGGGCCGATCTCGGTCTCGTGGAAGGCGCCGTCGACGACGCCGCGCTCGTCGCCCACGTCATCGGGCAGGACCGCATGGCCATCGTCGTCGCGCCCGGTCATCCGTGGACGCGCAAGCGCAAGCTGAGCGCCGCCGACCTGCAGTCGGCACGCTGGGTCATGCGCGAGGCGGGATCGGGTACGCGATCCGCGCTGGAAGAAATCCTGGCGGGAGAGGGTGTGGACCTGGCTGCGC
Organism: Massilia sp. P2_C2; assembly: GCF_056404615.1. Taxonomy (NCBI): domain Bacteria; kingdom Pseudomonadati; phylum Pseudomonadota; class Betaproteobacteria; order Burkholderiales; family Oxalobacteraceae; genus Massilia; species Massilia sp. P2_C2. The sequence goes on from NZ_JBFUDR010000422.1 coordinate 4,275, forward strand.
TGGAG
>NZ_JBFUDR010000423.1:0-4230 GCF_056404615.1 Massilia sp. P2_C2
TCGCCTGTCGAAAGCGGGACCAGCGCATCTGCGCAAGCTGCTATACATGCCAGCCCTGGTCGCCCGCCAATGGAACCCACACATCAAGGCCTTCAGTGAACGCCTGCTCGCCAAAGGCAAAACCAAAATGGCCGTCATCGGCGCCTGCATGCGCAAGCTGGCCCACCTGTGCTTTGGTGTTGTGCACACAGGCAGGCCATATGACCCAAATTACGCCATGTGAGGCTTGACGGGCGAGACGGTATCTACTGGGATAGGCTCTTGGTTCGCTCAGTTGCTCGACGTGCCGACCGCGATGCCGCGGCCGCCGTCGCTCACATACACGGTGCCGAACACTTTCGGATCGCCGGTGAGCGCGGTGGAGGCGCCGAGCTGGTGCTGGTTGGTGTCGATCCGGACCCAGGTCTGCCCCTTGTCGGTGGAGCGGAAGACACCCTGTACGTTGCCGACGATGCCGGACACGTACATGGTCGGATAAGACGCGCCGGGTGCCGCCTTGCCGAAGCCCAGCGCATAGGCTTTGGTCACGGTCGACAGATGCTCCCAAGCGCTCAGACCCCAGTTGTTGTTGTGGTACAGGCCATCCCAACCCGCCAGCCACAGCTCGCCGGCCACGCCGGTCGGCGTCACCAGCTTGTCGGCATACGCCGGGACGCCGGGAGCAGTGGCTGCCCACCAGTTGGCGCCGTTGGAGTTGCTGAGGTACATGACGCCGTTCGGGCGGTCGTAGGCGTAGAACACCGTGGGGTCGGCGCCGTCGGATGCGAGCAGCACGGATTTCGGCAGCGCGACGTTCGTCCAGTGGTCGCCCATGTCCGTCGAGCGTACCGTCGGCGCGTCCCAGGTCGACCAGATGATCGAGTTGATCACATTGCTTGGATTCCTGCTGTCCTGCGACATCGCCACGTAGCCGCCACCCGACTGCGTCGCGGCGTTGCTGCCGAATGCCGCCCAGCTATAGCCGCCGTTGTAGGACACGCCGCCGAATTTCTTGTTGGTGTCCGCCCAGTCGTCACCGACGCGCACCACGAGCTTGGAATTGGTCTTCGCAAAATCGATCGACCAGGTGTCCTTGCAGGAGTCCGGTCCCTTGATCGGGGCTTGCGGATAGGCGTTCACGTCCATGATCGTGAAACCGCACACGTCGCCGGCGCCGGCCAGCACGGGATAGGCGTTCCACTCATTGGGCACGGGCGACTTCAGGTCGAGGATGGCCGTTTCCGCCACGCCGTTCTCGCCAAACACCCAGCGGGTGCTGGACGCCGTAAGAGTGTGCGTTTCCCAGATGCCGCCGGCCCACGAGACGAACGCGTGATTGATGTCGTTCGGGTCGAGGACGGAATTGCCCCAGTTGCCAAAGTTGGTGATCGGGTTATTCGAGGTGCGCCACGGTTCCAGGCTGGGGTCGAGCGTGGATTTCGCGAGGACGTCGGTCCAGGTGGCGCCGCCGTCGGTCGAACGGTACATGGTCTCCCCCGGGGATGCGTACCAGTCGATGGTGTTTACCGTCAGCCAGCCCTTGTTCGTCGGGTCGACCGACAGGCCCGAGAAGCCGTAGCCGTAGGGCGCCGTCCATGGGCCTTGCGGCGTGATATTGGTCCACTGGTCCTGGCCGTATTGCACGTTGAGCTTCCAGACCTCGCCGCCGATCAGGCCGCCGGGACCATACTGGTTGCCATGGCCGTCGTTGTAGTTGGCGGCGCGCGAGTAGGTGATGTACAGGTAGCCGTCCGGACCGATCTGGCCACGCTGCGGGAACGCCCCGGCCGTCGGTCCGCCCCACAGCCGCGACCATGTGTTGCCGCCGTCGCCGCTCTTGTAGACGGAAATGCCGTTGTCTGAGGCCGACTGCGTATTCACGCCCACGTAGATGACAGGCGTGGCGTTGCCGACCGTGGTGGAATCCTTGCTGAACGCGATGAAGGCGATGCCGGCGCCCGTGTCGTCACTCGTCAGCACGTTGAAATTGGAAAGCCGGTTCCAGTGCTGGCCGCCGTCCGTGCTTTTCCACAGGCCGTTGTTCGCGGCGTTGACCTTCGCGTTGGCGGTGCCGTAGAACAGGATGTTGCTGTTGTTCGGATCGACCTGCAGTTTCTCGCCGGCCTGGCGTCCGGAGGCGTTGCCGCCTGTCGAGAATTGCATCGGCAAGGTAGTGAAGCTCTGCCCCTGGTTGCTCGAGGCCATGAAGATGGCGGGGCCGCTGTTGTAGCCGCCGCCGCCCATGATGTAGACCTTGCTCGCATCGCGCGGATCGAGGGCGAGGGAATCGATGCCTTTCGCATAGCCGAGGGAAGGCGGCAGCCAGTCGGTCAGCGGCGTCCATGTGCCGATCGACGCGTCGTAGCGGTAGGCGCCGCCGACGTCCGTTTTCGCATAGAACAGGCCGTTCTGGCGGGGGTGGGCGACCATGCCGGTGATATAGCCCGTGCCGCCGATCTTCGCAGTGGTCCAGGTATAGTTTTGGGCGGCCGCGGTGGTCGGCACGCACGTCATGCCGAACGCGGCCAGCAGGGCTGCCGCCACGCCGGTGAATGCAAGCAGTTTCATAGGAATCTCGCTTTCTTGATATGAAGGAGTGCCCCGGCGTCTCCTTGCCGGGCGTGACTTCGCAGGCAAATCTATCGAAAAATCACTGCGAACGATTGTGCGCGCCACCCCATCGCTCTTCCATAACGAAATTCATCAGCGCCGCCGCGAAATCCAGTGCGTCGCGCCGTTATCCCTGCCGCGTGTTCCACCCCCCACCGAGCGCCCGGATCAAGCCGACGCTGGCCGCCAGCCTGCGTCCCTGCGCGGCCAGCGCGCTGCGCTCGGCCGCCAGTGCCGTCGCCTGCACGGTGACGACGCTCAGGTAGTCGGCCGTCCCGGCCTGGTAGCGGTCCAGCATCTGGCGTTCCGACGTGCGCGCCGCCCGCACCGCGGCGTCGAGCAAGTCGGATTCGCGTTCCAGGCCGGCCAGCAGGACCAGCGCGTCTTCCACTTCCTGCACGCTGTCCAGCACCGTTTGCCGGTAGCCGGCCACCGTGGCGTCGTAGGCCGCGACCGCGTTCGCCGTCCGGGCGCGCCGTGCGCCGCCGTCGAACAGCGACACGGCGAGCGCGGGGCCCAGCGCCCACACGCGGTTCGGCACCGTTAGCCATTGCGCCGCGTCCGCGCCCTGGAAGCCGCCGGCCGCGGACAGCGTCAGGTCGGGGAAATACGCCGCCTGCGCGGCGCCGACGGCCGCGTTGGCGCTGGCCACGCGGCGTTCCGCGGCCGCCACGTCGGGCCGGCGTTCCAGCAGGCGCGATGGCAGGCCGGCCGGCACGACGGGCACTTTCACTGGCGCGCCGGCAGCGGGCGCCAGCGCGAAGGCAGCCGGTTCGCGGCCCAGCAGCACGGCGAGCGCATGTTCGAGCTGGCTGCGCTGCACGTGGTTGTCGACGGCCAGCGCCTGCGTCGATTTCAGCTGCGCCTGTGCCTGCGCCACGTCGGCCGTGGTGGCGACGCCGTAGCGCTGGCGCTGCTGCGCGAGCTGCAGGCTGCGCTCGTAGGCCTGCGCGGTGTCGTCGAGCAGGCCCTGCTGGGCATCCAGGACGCGGATCTGGAAGTACAGCTGCGCGACCGTCGCCTGCACGGCCAGCCGGGCCGCGGCCAGGTCGGCCGCCGCGGCGGCAGCCAGCAGCTGGCCGGATTCCGCCTGCTTGCGCGCGCGACCCCACACGTCGGCTTCCCAGCCGGCTTCGAATCCGACGCGGCGGCTGGTGGCGACGTTGCCAACGCCTCCGGTCCCGTTGCCCGTACCGCGTTTCGCGCCGGCGGATACGTCGAGGAAGGGGAGCAGGCCGGCGCGCGCGACATCGGCCAGCGCCAGCGCCTGGCGGTAGCGCGCCTCGCTGATGCGCAGGCCGTCGTTGGCGCGCCCGGCTTCCTCGACGAGTTCGGAGAGATGTGCATCGCCGTAGGCCTGCCACCACCGGCCCTGCGGGGCCGGTTCGGCCGGTTCGGCATATTTCCAGGCCGGCAGCGCGGCAGCCTCCTTGTAGACGGTGACGGGGACGTCGGGACGGTGATAGGTGGGGCCGGCGGCGCAGCCGGCCAGCATGGATGCGAGTAGTGCGATGCGGATGACGTTCATTGCGATCGGACGGGAGATTCAGGGATGGCGAGGGTGGGCGTGCGCCGGAAGCGGCGCAGGGCCTTGTGACGCAGGCGGTCGAGCGCGAGGTAGACGACCGGGGTCGTGTACAG
>NZ_JBFUDR010000424.1:0-4226 GCF_056404615.1 Massilia sp. P2_C2
GGCGTGGCCGGCCGCGACCGGCTCGACCGCGTCACCCTGCGCTGGGGCGCGACCCGGGGCCGCCACTTCAGCGCCGCGGCGGCCATCGACGGCAGCGCCGTCACGCTCGCCGCCACCTCACCCAACCTTTGCCTGGAGTCTCCTCACATGGATCAGATGGATCACATGGATCATCCCGCCACCGACGTCACCGCGCTGGAGCTGCCCGTGACGCTGGAAATCGTCACGCTGGCCATGCCGCTGCAGCAGATCGGCGCGCTGCAGCCCGGCCAGGTCCTCGAACTGCCGCTGGCGCTGGCCGACGCGCGCGTGCGCCTGGTCGCGTGCGGCCAGACGCTGGGCCACGGCAAGCTGGTGGTGGTCGGCGAGCAGCTCGGCTTCCAGGTCTCGACCATGGTGAACCAAGATGAGCCAGACGCCTGATTTCGCCTCGCTGATCCTCGCGGTCTTCGCGCTTGCGCTACTGCCGTTCGCGGCCATGGTGGTGACGTCGTACACCAAGATCGTCGTCGTCCTGGGCCTGCTGCGCCAGGCGATCGGCGTCCAGCAGGTGCCGCCCACGACGGTCCTGAACGGCATCGCCATCATCGTCTCGTGCTACGTGATGGCGCCGGTGGGCATGGAGGCGATGAAGCAGGCGCAGACCCATGGCGCGGACGGCGGCAACGCGGTCGTGCAGCTGCTCGACGGCGCGCGCGACCCGTTCCGCCAGTTCCTCGTCAAGCATACGAACGAACGCGAAAAGGCGTTCTTCCTGCGCTCGGCGGCCCAGGTGTGGCCCGCCGACAAGGTCGCCCAGCTCAAGCCGAACGACCTGATCGTGCTGGCGCCCGCCTTCGTATTGACCGAGCTGACGGCCGCATTCAAGATCGGTTTCCTGCTATACCTCGTGTTCGTCGTCATCGACCTCGTGGTGGCCAACGTCCTGATGGCGCTGGGCCTGTCGCAGGTCACGCCCAGCAACGTCGCCATTCCGTTCAAGCTGCTGCTATTCGTCGTGATGGACGGCTGGTCCACCCTGATCCACGGCCTCGTGCTCACCTACCGCTAATACCATGGACTTCGACAACATCGGACGCCTGACGTCTTCCGCCATGATGCTGTGCCTCCTCGTGTCGCTGCCGGCCGTGCTGGTGGCGGCCCTCGTCGGCCTGCTCGTCTCGTTCCTGCAGGCGGTGACGTCGCTGCAGGATTCCAGCATCTCGCACAGCGTCAAGCTGGTGGCCGTGTCGGTCACCATCATGCTCGCCGCGCCCTGGGGCGCCTCGGCCATCCTGCAATTCGCGCGCAGCGTGATGCAGTCTATCTTCGCATGAAGGTCGACGGCGCCGGGCCCGGCGCGCTGCAGTTGCTGCAGGCGCAGGCCGAGATCGAGGCCGCCAACCGCCCGACACCGGGCCTGGCGGCCGCGCAGCGCAACCTGTCCGGCCGCCGTGCCGGATTTGGTCATTCCGCCGCGGCCGACGCCGGGGCGCCGGACCTGGTCTACACCCCGCTACACCACCTCCGCCTGGCCGCCCTGCAGAACAAGCTGCGCATGCGCAAGGCGCGCGGCGCGGCCGGCGCCGATGCCGCCGACAGCGCCAGCGAGTTCGAAGAACTGCTCCTGATGCTCGAATCGCAGGCGCAGACGCAAGCACAAACGTCTTCATTGCCGCAGATCCGCGTCGGACGCCGCCGCCAGGAACACCAGCCGGACCAGCACGCGGGCGGGCACCCGCCATCGCCCTGGCCGCGCGCCGCCGCAGACTGGCACGCGCCCGCGCCCGCCCTGCGCGAGCGGCAGCAGCAAGCGGTGGACCGTCTCGTGCGCGACCACGTCGGGACCGTCCACGGCAGCGGCGCGCTCGACGGCGCCATGCGCGCACTGCACACGCTGCAAAGCGATCCGGCGCACGCCGTGCCGCTGGCGACGGCCGTGCTGCGCATCACGCGCGAATTCCTGGCCCAGCCCGCCGCGACGGGCGCCGACAAACTGGCGGACGTCAGGAACCGCCTGCTGGCCCTGCTCCCTCCGCCCTCTTCCCGCGCCGCGCCGGCCCTGCGCCAGCTGCACCTCCTCCTGCCGGTCCTGCTGCTGAATGCCCAGCGGCCGCGCACCAGCCGCCAGCGTGCGCTGGCGATCGCGAAAATCGACGTCCTGCTGCGCGGCGCGCGAACCTGAGCGCCCGGCCGGGCGCTACACCTTCATCCACAAGTAGGAACCGTCGGCGATCTGCTCGAACATCTCGTCGTCCGTCTGGAAGATATTGTCGCGCCAGTAGCGCCCGTGCTCGGCGTAATGCGCCAGCAGCCCGGCGAGGCCTTCGCCGTCGAGCCCGTCGTGGAATTCGACCCGCACGATCATCACGATACAGCCCGTGTCCGCGTCCATGCCCAGCTGGGCCTGGTCCTGCGCATAGATCAGCAGGTTGGCCTCGAGCAGCAGGCGGAACACCTTCAGCGTGCGGCCGCTGGTGACGATGCCGTAGTTGAAATTGAGGTAGAGCGCGCCGGGATCGGCCTCGAGATGGTCGACCAGCACCTCGAATCCCTCGACGTCGAGGATGCGCTCGTCCAGCACGGCCTCGACGTCCTGGATGCCCATGACGGCGCACAGCTGCCGGACGACGTCGGAATAGCGTTCTGCGCTCACGATAAGCCCGATCCGATGAAAGGTAAAAACGTCGACAAAAAAAAACCGGCTTGCGCCGGTTGTCCGATACTGCGGAAAACGCCGCCGCGAGGGGGGCGGCGGCGTTGCCGGCATTACTGTGCCAGAGCTTTGACGCCCTTGCCCAGTTCTTCGATAATCGAGTTCTTCGCCTGGTTCAGGGCGATTTCGTTCTGGATCTGCGCGATCTTGTCCTGCGCGGCCATCGTGATGCGGGCTGCTGCTTCGGATGCCGCGATGTCGGCGCCGGCGGCGCCGTACAGGCCTGCGGTGGAAGCGACGCTCGATGCGGTGCTGGTCTTCGACATGGTGTAACTCCTTTATGTTGGGGACTACGGATACGGGTAAAAGTGCCGGAATGGCGTGCGACGTCGTGTGCCCCGCGGACGGAGCCGGCGCGAAGCCGGCCCCGGCGCGGATGGCGTTCGATTACTGCGCGAGCGCTTTCACGCCCTTGCCCAGTTCCTCGATGATCGAGTTCTTGGCCTGGTTCAGCGCGATTTCGTTCTGGATCTGGGCGATCTTGTCCTGCGCGGCCATCGTGATACGGGCTGCTGCTTCGGATGCTGCGATGTCGGCGCCGGCGGCGCCGAAGGCGCCTGCGGTGGAAGCGACGCTCGATGCGGTGCTGGTCTTGGACATGGTGAGACTCCTTAAAAAAAGTTAAAAATCGAGATACGGTTGGTTGGACAACGGGTACTACGAAACGACTACGTACTACTGGGGGTGAAACGTTTTACTGCTGCATGGCCTGGCAGATCTGCGCGGCGGCCAGCAGGCCCGCGTGCAGCGTCTGCTGTTCCTTGCGCAGCGCCGGGTCGGCTTCGGCCGCCCAGCGGTCGAAGGCGGCGGCGCTCCGTTCCAGCGCGACGACCACGGCGCGGCAGCGCGGATCGTTGGGGTCGGCCCTGGACAGGGCCTGGAAACGATCCATGTCGGCCAGGATCGGGGGTGTCAATGCGTCGAACATGGCATCTCCTCGTTCAGTCATGGGCGGCCATCGAGGCGCCCGGAAAATGTTTGCTGCCGTCGAGCGACTGCACGTAGCGCAGGCCGCCGGCGTCCAGCGCGGAATCGCTGTCGGCCACGCTCCAGCCGGGGCGCACCTCGGTGACGTCGGCGTCGAGTTTCCCGACAGCCGGGCCGAGATCGGCCGCCAGCTGCGCCAGCCTGCGCTGGACGGCAGCCCCGTCGCGGGTCGTGCCGCGGACGATGAAGTTGCCGTTGCCTTCGTAGGCGGCCTTCAGCGTCGGTTCGTGCAGCGATTCGCCGATGCTGGCCAGCACGTCGTTGACGACGGCCAGGTGGGCGACGGCGTGCCCGGGCGCCACGCGGCGCAGCAGGTCGCGCACGGCATCGGCGTCGGCGCTCGTGCGGACCACGCCCTGCACGACGGTCAGGCCATCGCGCTCGCCGACATGCAGCGCTCCCTGCCCCATCCTGTCCAGCAGCACCGGGATGTCGGGGCGCACGCCGTCGTGCGCCACGGCGGCCGTCGGGGACGCGGGCTGCATCGCCAGCAGCGCGGTGCTGAGCAGCGTGGCCGGGACCGCGACGGCGCCCAGCGCCAGCC
>NZ_JBFUDR010000425.1:0-4179 GCF_056404615.1 Massilia sp. P2_C2
CGCTTGCGCTGGGCCGCGTCGATCATCTTCTTCAGGCCGAAGTGGCCCGGTTCGTCCAGCAGCACGACGGTGCGTCCCTCCGGCGTCAGCGCGGTGATCTTCGCGCCCGGCACGCCTTGCGGATTCGGCCACGCCATGTGCACCCAGGGCTGCGGCTGGCCGCGCCAGCGCAGCGCCTGGCCGTCGACCTCCAGCGTGAATTCGCTGGCGCCGGACGTACCGAGCGCCTGCAGGTCGAAGCGCGTCTGCGCCTCGCCGCCGCTGCTCGCCGCCGCGTTGGCGACGCCGCCGGCCGCCAGCGGCGCGACCCAGCCGGGGAAGCTCGCGACGACGTTCGGGGCGAGCGACACCCCCATGTCGGCCCAGGTGCGCGGGCTGAGCGAGTCGCCGCGGCGCACGACGAGCGGGCCCATTGTCGCCGTGAAGAATTTGGCGATGGCGCCTTCCGGGCCGAAGATCTCGCCGATCTCGGCGTTGCTGGCCTCGGCCTTCGACTCGGTCGCGAACGGGTATTTCAGCGCCAGGCCGCGGTTGAACGGCTGCACGACCTGGGCCGCCCACACCTTGTTGATCTCGGCCTCGGCCGGCTGCACGATCACGGCGAACGTCTGCATCAGCGGGCGCACGAGTACGGGGCGCAGCGCCTGGCGCTGGGCGTCCGGCATCCCCACCAGCATCTGTTCGTCGACATAGCGCAGCGCGTCGGCCAGTTCGGAGCCGTTGCCGTCGAGCGTCTGCTGCATCAGCTGGCGGGCGCCGGGGCCGGGGTCGCCCTGGTTCTTGATCTGGTTGAAGCGCGCGCGCAGCCTGGCCAGGCTGTCGATGTAGCCGCGCAGCAGCGACGCATCCTTGTCGCGCGCGGCGACGAGGCGGGCGACGCCGGCGAATTCGCGGCCGACGGGGCCGAGGGCCGGCGTGCCCGCATTGGCCGGGCCGGGCGCCGGCAGGCTGACGTTGACGATGGCCGGCTTCTGGCGCAGCACCGTCTCGCGTAACCAGCCCGTCAGGCCGTTCTGCGCACGCTGCATCGTGGCGCCGGCCAGGGTCGGGTTGTCCCATGACGTCTGTTCGTAGACGGTGGCCATGAGCCTGCCGATGGGCGAGTCCTGCGGATCGCCCAGGCGGTTCATCGCGGCCGCGGCGCCGTCGAAGCCCGCCAGGTCGCGCACGGTCACGCCCTGCATGAACTTCTGCCACTCGCGCGCATATTCCGCCTTGTACATGTCGACGAGGGCTTTCTGGATCTGCTCAGGGCTGCCTTCCAGCGTGAGGTCGTCGCGCGCCGCCGTCTTCAGCACCCAGTCGGCGCTTTGCAGTTCGCGGTTGGCGGCGTCGCGGAACGCCTGCTGCACGAAGCCGTCCCAGGCCTGACGCGTGAAGGCACCCGAGATCGCGTAGCTGCCGAGGACGAGGTCCTTGTCCTGCTCCCCGACGATGCGCGCCACGGTGATCGCCGGATAACGCGTGGCGGCGCGTGCCTTGACGTCGGCATACACGCGTTCCCGCGCCGGCATGCCGCGCACGACGCGGCGCAGGTTGTCGCGGGTCTGGTCGACGAGCGCGAGCCGGGTGTCGACGACGGGCCAGGATGGATCGTTCACCTGTGCGAGGTAGAACGCGATCATGCGCTCGGCGCTGCGGATCATCTGCTCGCGCGGCATGGCGCCGCGGTTCGCTTCCAGCCAGCCGCGCCAGAAGCGCGTGATCTGGTCGTTCAGGTGGGCGCTTTCGGCGCGCGACCGGTCGCCCAGCATGAGGTAGGTCTTGAGCGCGTTGTAGGCATCCTCGGCATCGGATGGCGACGCATCCTTGAACTGCTGCGGCGCGCCGGCCGCGGGTGCCGTGCCGCCGACCGGTTTGTTCATGGGGAGCAGGCGGTCGGCATTGCCGTTGACGTCGGCGAGGAAGCCCTCCAGCGATTGCGCGACGGGCTTCAGCATCACCTCGCGCACGCCGTTGAAGTATTCCTCCTTCAGCTTGCGGTTCAAGAGGTTGCCCTGGTACAGGCCGAGGCCGAGCGACAGCGGGCGGTGTTCGGCATAGCGGTCGAGCTGGTCGATGCGGTCCTGCAGGATCTCGAGCGCCTGGAAGCGCGAGCGCAGGTCCGTGCCCTTGCCCTGTACGCGGATGGCCTGGTCCAGGTCGGCCTGGACGTTGGCGACGAGCTGGCGGTTGTTCATATAGGACCAGCTCCAGCCGGCCAGCGCGAGGCCGACGAACGCCGTGGCCGCGAAGAAGGCGGCATAGCGCAGGCGTGTCCTGGCCGGGCTGGCATACTGCGCGACGAGGTCCTTGTCGGCGAAGATCACCTTGCGGAACAGGTTGAGGAGGAAGTAACCCTGCTGGTGGTGCTGGTCTTCGTGCGCGGGCGGCGCGAGGCGCAGGTCGAAGCGTTGCGCCACGCGGGCCGACGACGCCGACACGGTCTCGCCTTCCTGCAACGCGCTGGTGAAGTAGAAGCCGCGGAACACGGGCTTGAACTGGAACGGATTGTCCTCGAACAGCGTGGCGACGAAGGCGCGCAACGCGGGCTTGATGGACGCGAATTCGAGCGGGAACGTGAACACGCCGGACGGCATGCGCTCGCGCCACTGCAGCGCCATGTTCGCGCGGCTCAACTCTTTCAAACCGTCGTACAGCTCGTCGAAGCGGGCGTCGAACGAATCGAGCAGGCGTTCGCTCGTCACGTTCTGGTCGTAGGGCAGCGTCGCGCCCCAGACCTTTTCGCGCTCGGCGCGCTCGCTGTCCTGGAAGAATTCGTYGAAGCCGTCGATCAGGTCGGCCTTGGTGAACACGACGTAAACGGGCGCGTGGACCTCCAGCCGCTCGGTCAGTTCCTGCACGCGCTGGCGCAGGTTCTTGGCCAGGTCGATCGCGAACTCGGGCCGGTTGCGGGTCAGCTCGGCGATGCTGACGGCGATGATGACGCCGTTGATCGGCGCCTTGCGGCGGTGCTTCTTGAGCAGGTCGAGGAAGCCGAACCATTCGGCGCGGTCGTCGTCGATGACGGAATAGCGCCCCGCCGTGTCGAGCAGGATGCCTTCGGTGGTGAAGAACCAGTCGCAGTTGCGCGTGCCGCCAACGCCCTGCACGACCTTGCTGTCGGCGAACGGGAACTGCAGGCCGGAGCTGGCGATCGCGGTGCTCTTGCCGGCCGCCGGGTTCCCGATGATCATGTACCACGGTAGTTCGTACAGCGCGGCGCGGCCGGACGACTGGCCCAGTTTCGAGCTCTTGATGGTGGCGATGGCGTCCAGCAGGCGCTTGCGGATGACTTCCGTCTCCTGGCGCCGGGTGGCATCGGCCACGGGCTTGTCCGCCTGCTGTTCCAGCATGGTTCCGATACTCTCCGCCCTGCGCGCATGGCGCCGGCGGCGCCACAGCCAGAGAACGCCGCCCGCGAGCAGCGCAAGCCCGAGCACGATCCACGGCAGCACGGTCGGCCATTGCAGCACCCGCCCGGCCAGAAAGAGCAGGGCGGCGAAAGCCACCCAGCCGATGACGGTCAGGCTGGTGCGGGCGGTCAGGAAATGCCAGATTTTTTGCATGATGACGTTAAAGTGGTTAATGCGGTGTTGCGGATGCCGGAAGTGTCGGGCGAGGCATGACGCCGGGCCGGCGGAGTTCCGTATGCCCGAGGTCCATCATCTTCCAGCGTCCGCCCCAGGTCAGGCCGACGGATTCCGCGACCTGGCCGTACAGCTGGTAGCCGCGCAGCGCCCATCGGTCGCGTTCCGAGATCACGAGCCGGCCGTCGCGCACGAACGCGCAGTCCGCGGCCAGCCCGTACTGGTGCCAGCTCTGGTAAGCCCGCGCGTTCGTGACGCCCGGACCGAGCGCGGCCAGCGCGTCCTGGCGGGCGGCGCTGCGATAGCCTTCCAGCATGGCCATGTCGTAGCCGTGGCGCTCCTTCATGATGCGAAAGACGGTCAGCAGGCGCTGCGTGTAGTCGGCGTCCAGCATGGCCCAGTCGCGGCTGGCCGTGGCGAGCAGCGGCCGCGCCTGCGCCGCCTCGGCGGTCGTGAACACGGCGGGCGGCAGCGGTGGGGGCGGCACGAGCTGTTCGCCCTGCAGCAGGTCGGCCACCTGCGTGTTCACGGCGCGCGTCGAGGGCTCGAAGCCGCTCAGCACGGGCCGGTCAGCGAGCAGCAGGGCGGCCAGCGGCGGCAGGCAGACGAG
>NZ_JBFUDR010000426.1:0-4133 GCF_056404615.1 Massilia sp. P2_C2
GCGGCCAGGTGCTGGAAGTCGAGCGATGTATAGATCTGCGTGGACGTGATGCTGGCATGGCCCAGCAGTTCCTGCACGGCGCGCAGGTCGCCCGAGGATTGCAGCAGGTGCGAGGCGAACGAATGGCGCAGCACGTGCGGGTGCACATGGACCGGCATGCCCGCCTTTTGCGCATGGGCCTTGAGGCGGTTCTGCACGACGCGCGGACTGATGCGCGTCGCCCGCGTCGACAGGAACAGCGCGGCGCTGCCGTCGCGCGCGGGCGGGCGCACGGTCAGCCAGGCTTCCAGCGCCGCGCGCGCCGGAGCGCCGACCGGCACGCGGCGCATCTTGTTGCCCTTGCCGGTGACGACCACTTCCTGCGCGTCCAGTTCCAGCCAGCCGAGCGAGGCCGGCATGCCATCGCGCGCCGCGACGTGGTGGACGTCGAGCCCGGCCAGCTCGGACACCCGCAGGCCGCTCGAATACAACAGCTCGAACATGGCGCGGTCGCACAGTTCGGCCGGTTCCGGATGGCCGGGTGTCTGTTTTTCCATGAGCTGCACGGCATCGTCGACGGCGAGCGCCTTCGGCAGCTGCCTGGCGCGGCGCGGCGCGCGCACGCCGTCGACCGGGTTGGTGGCCAGGGGTAACTGATGCGACAGCCAGTCGAAGAAGCCGCGCCAGCCGGACAGCTTGCGCGCGATCGACGCGGCGCTCTGGCCTTCGGCGTGCAACCTGGCGGCGAAGCGGCGGATGTCGAAATGGGTCAGCGTGGGCCAGTCGGCCTGGTTGCCCAGTCCGGCGAGCCGGGCCAGTTCGGCCAGGTCGCGGCCGTAGGCGGCGACCGTGTGGGAAGAGAGCTGACGCTGGGTGGTCAGTTCCGCCAGATAGCGGCCGGTCCAGTCGGTGGCAGCCGGGGTGTCCATGTCAGCCGAGCAATGGAGCGAGTGCGGTGCTGGCCGTCTCGCCGATGTGGACGAGGAAGTCGGTCGCCATCGCCGCAGTGAAGCGGTCCGGATCGGGCGAACCGAGCACGAGCAGGCCGAAGGCGCTGCCGCCGGCACGCAGCGGCAGCAACACGGTCGAGCGGACCTTGTCCGCCTCTGCCAGCCCGGCGCCGGCCAGCTCGGCGCCTGCCAGCCAGCCGGCCGCCTCGAATTCCTTGTTCGGGCCGCAATAGGGCGCGCGCAGGCTGCTGGCGAACAGGCGCACGTCGTCGGACACGCCGCGCGCATACCAGGCGTCGGCATGTTCGGGTGCCAGCTTCCACAGGCGCAGCGTGGCCTGCGGCACGATGAAATGCTTGACGAGGCCGTCAGCCACGGCTGCCGGGATGTCGTCGGGGACGCGGGTGCGCAGCAATTGCTGGGTCCAGCCGTGGAAACGGTTGGCGATGGCCGCGTTTTCCTCGGCATGGCGCGCCAGTTTGGACAGGCGCAGTTCCAGGGCGCGATATTTGTCGCGCATGACTTCCATCTGGCGCTCCTGCAGCGATACTGTGCGGCCCGTGAGCGGGCTCGACAGTTTTACTTCACCCAGCAGGGCAGCGTGTTCGACGAAGAATTGCGGGTGATCGAGCAGGAACTGCGCGACGGCGGCGGAATCCAGTGATGCGGTCATGTGCGGCTTGCAGGATGGGTAGATCGTCCATTTTAACCGACCGCAACGGGCCGGCGTAGCTTTCCGGCCAGCACTGTACCGTTGCAGCATCACGACAGGCGCGTACAAACAGCAAGGGCGGACCCGGTTGCCCGGGCCCGCCCTTGCGGTGGCGGCGGGGTTGCCCCCGCGCCGTCGGCTTAGAACGAGTGGTTCAGGCCGATGTCGTACATGGTCTTGTTGACCGCGCCGCTGACAAAGCCGAGGTTGTCGTAAGAGAAGATGTTCGTCTTGCGCGACGCGTCGACGTACAGGTAGGTACGCTTCGACAGGCTGTACTCATAGCCCAGCGAGTACTGGCGGGTGATCAGGTCGTGCAGGCGGGTGGTTTCTTCCTGCTTCTTCAGACCGAAGCCAGCCAGCATCTTGCCCGGGCCCATGGCGTAGGTCAGGCCGAATTCCGCGCCCTTGACGGTCGGACGGAAGGTGTTGGTGTGCTCCTGGTTCTGATGGCTGTAGGTACCCATCAGTTTCAGTTCCGGGGTCAGCGAGAACGAACCTCCCAGCGACCAGACCTTCGATTCGACGGCGTTGCGCTCGTAAGCCAGCATCGCAGCGGCCGGACCGTTGTTGTAGGTACCAGCGATCGAGAACGGGTTGGCCGAAGCTTGCGAACCCACCGGGTAGGTCGCGCCGGTGCCGATGCCCTTCACGGTGCCGCCGGTGGCTTCTTTGGTAGCCCACGAAGCGTTCACCTGGAAGCCGTTGTTGACCGGCGAGTTATAGAAGACCGCGTTCGAGATGCGGTTGCTGTTCGGGCCGCTGCCGCCCGTGTCCAGCGGAGCCGAGGTGAAGCCGGCGACCGAGATGTCGGTGTAGAAACCGGCTGCGGTCGGCAGACCGTGCCACGGTTCGAACGAACCGACGATTTCCTGGAACGGGGTCAGGCCACGGCCCAGACGAACCATACCGAAGTCGCCCTGCAGGCCGACGCGGCTCTGGCCCTGGAACAGCGGACGGCCGTTGTTCTCGGTCGTGCCGGTGTCCGGCTCGTAACGCATTTCCAGTTGGAACAGTGCTTTCAGGCCGTTGCCCAGATCTTCGGTGCCTTTGAAGCCCAGGGTGTTGGCGGCGCGTTTGCCGATAGCCAGGGTCTGGTCGGAGGTCTTGTTCAGGCCGACGTCCAGGTTACCGTAGATTTGTACGGCGGTTTGCGCTTGCGCCACACCGGCGAATGCGCCCAGCAGGGCGGCTGCCACGAGGGTTTTCTTCATCTATTTTTATCCTAAAAAGGTAAATCGGAGGAATCCAGAGAGCATTGAGTTTTTGTTAGTTGCTGAACACTCGGACGTGTGCACCTTAAATTCTAAATGCGTCAAGATTGTCGGATTTGTTAATTATGACTGTTGCACTTGGTCGAAAGCCAATAATTCCAATCGTGCTGTTGTATTTTCGAAACGACCGCGCCAAGGTCGAGCGTAGAGCTTAAGTTTCGTTTAAGTTTCAAATCGTCATCATCTTATCTCCGTACCATGGCAGGGTTTGTGCGGGCTCAAAGGCCTTTGGAATCGCAGTCGAATCGCGCCCACGCGGCTTTAGACTCTGGCCCATCCGACGGCATTGCTATCGCAATGCGTGCCATATGAGCTCATCGGTAGCGCATCCTGCGCGATATTGCGCGCTTCTGCGCGTATTTATCTGCGCACATTTCTTAGGCGTCTTAACAGCAAGAAGAGAAGATGGCAAATCGTGAAGAACTGGCGGTCATCCGCGGCGCACGGGCCGGACGCGCGGAATCGCAACTGGCCCTGGGCCGGCTCTACCTGTTCGGCAGCGCGGGTCTGCCGAAGAGCCTGCCCACGGCCCTCCATTGGCTCGACCGTGCGGCACAGCAAGGTTGCTCTGAGGCGTGGCAATTGATCGGTAACCATATTCCGGTCGATCTTGCGCGTGACAGTCCGCAACCGGTCACCGGCTGGTACGAGCGGGCGTATGACAACGGTCTCGTGCGTGCCGGACTCGTCTATGCGCAACTGGTGCTGGGCACGGCGCTCGACGGCGAATGTCCGCCGGCCCAGCGCACCAAGGCGCTGCGGGCGCTGGAAGACGCGGCCGGGGCCGGATTCCCCGAAGCGCAATGGCTGCTTGCGCGCGAACACGGCGCCGCGCCGCCCGAGTCGGACGAGCCGGTGGCGCGCGTGTCCACGGCCAGCCCGGCGGGACAGCGTTGGCTGCGCCAGGCGGCCGACAGCGGCGTCGGTGCCGCCCAGCTCGCCCTGCTGGAGCAGGACTGGAGCGCAGGCCGCTGGTCTGCCTGGCTGGAGCGCGCGTTGCCGCTGGCGCGCGGCCTGGCCGGTTCCGACGCCGCCCAGGACCGCACGGCCGCCCGGCTGGCCCCGGACGAGGTGTTATTGCTGTCGCGCTGCGCCCGGCTGGTCGAGGAAAACGACGTGCCGCACGACGTCGCTCCGGACGAATTGCTCAAATTTTGGGAAATCGCCGCCGCCGAACAGGACCGCCATGCCCAGTTTGCGCTCGGCCTGTGGTGTGCC
>NZ_JBFUDR010000427.1:0-4130 GCF_056404615.1 Massilia sp. P2_C2
TCTCCTACGACCGCAACAATGCGGCGAAGCTGGCCGCGWTGGGCATCCCCTGCTTTGCCTGCACGCCGGACCTGTTCCCCGACCTGATGGCGGCCGCGATCCAGCGGCACAGCCTGGAGCAATGGGCGTCCCAGGCGGGCATCGTGCACGCCTGACGGGCACGCAGCGTCAATCGTGCGGCCGGTTGAAGACGGCCGCGTTTGGCGCTACTGTCCTCCCATGGACGATCAGGATTATCAACAAAAAAAGAACGACCAGGAAATGCGCAACATCATCGAGGAAGCGCGTTGCATTCTCCCCGGTCTGCAGGCGGTGTTCGGTTTCCAGACGATCGCCGTGTTCAACGAACGATTCAACGATCTCGCACCGTATGCACAGTCCTGCCACATGGCCGGCCTGGCGTTGATGGTGATCGCGATGGCCCTGCTGATGACGCCGGCCGTGTACTACCGCGCGCAGCACGGGTTTGCGACGTCGCACATGGTCAACGTGGCACGCAAATCCATCCGTGGCGCGCTGATGCCACTGGCCATTGGCCTGTCGCTCGACATGCTGACGGTCGTGTCGCTTGCGACCGACAACCTCACGCTCAGTATCGTGGCGGCGGTTGCTTCCCTCCTCCTGTTTGTGGGACTCTGGTACCTGATCCCTCGCCGCGACCCGGTCCAGGTCGACGAACCACCACGCTGACGCGAACGTTGCCACGCAGTGTTATGTGAGACGCCGAACAGATGAGGTCGATCGCAGACGGATACCATGCATTTATCCACTGCGAGTGGAGCGAGGATTTTACGAACTGGGCAACACTGGCCGACCTTCAAGTTCCGATATCGGGGGGAGCACAGACGGTGGCGGGTGTTTGCCCAGCCGTTCACACGGCGGCGAGCACGGCGATGACGCGGGAAGTTCTGCGCCGCCCGTGCGGGCCTGTCGTGACGGCTGAAAGCGGCGGGCGCGATGTTGTGATGGCGCTGCGCCGCCGGTGCAACGTCAGCTGTGCCAATGTCGAATCCCAAGGAGGAAAGCATGAGCCTGATCCTCACCTCGCCCGACTTCACGCCCGGCGGCCCCATCCCTGCCATCCACACCTGCGATGGCGCGAACACATCGCCTGGACTGTCCTGGTCCGGCGTGCCACCCGACACCCGCAGCCTCGTCCTCATCGTGGACGACCCGGACGCACCGGATCCAGCTGCACCGAAGATGACCTGGGTCCACTGGGTCCTCTACAACCTGCCTCCACAGACGACCCACTTGCCCGCCGCGGTACGCGAAGCGGAATTGCCGAAGGGCGCGCAGGCGGGACTGAACGACTTCAAGAAGACGGGCTACGGCGGACCGTGTCCTCCCATAGGACGGCATCGTTATGTGCACAAACTGTATGCGCTCGATACCGTCCTGCCCGACTTGCATCATCCCACCAAGGCCCAGGTGGAAAAGGCGATGCAGGGGCATGTGCGGGCGCAGGCCGAACTCATCGGCATGTATCAGCGCGGCCACTGAAAAGTCTGTCCGGATTGCTCCGAGCCGGCTTCGCTTTAATACTCACGAAATATAACGAACAACACCCTGACCTCTTCGACTTGAGCGACCTAAAGAATTGGATCATGCATTTCTAGCCACACACGAAACAACGCGTGTTGGAAAAATGCACGGATTCTCGCGGATTTCAGAAATGAGACCTCGTTTCTCAGAAAGGTAGCGTTAACACTCGGAAATATTTACCCAGATCAATTAGCATGAAACTGACACGCAGCTCCTCTTGCGCTGGGGCTGCGATTCGGAAGCGGGCTGGCGTCCCGGTCCTGCCAACCCTTCTTACAGGAGATAGTCTCATGCTCACCAATATGAAAGTCGGAACGCGGCTGATCGCCGGCTTCCTGTTCATTGTCCTTCTGGGTTCCGTCGTGGCGGCAATCGGCATCGTCAACCTGGACAGGATGAACGAACGCGCCAAGAGAATGTACCAAGAGGAACTGCTCGGCCTTTCTTATGCCAAGGAAGCCAACATCGACCTGGTCTATATCGGCCGCGCGCTGCGCAGTGCGTTGCTTGCCTCGAACGAGGCGCAGCGCGGCCAGATGCTGGGCAAGGTTGAAGAGTCCCGCAAATGGATGCGCGAGAACCTCGACCAGGCCCGTCCGCTGTTCAACAGGCCGGAAGGCCAGCGCGTCTTCGCGGAACTGGACGCCAGGCTGCGCCAGTACGATAGCGACCTCAACGACCTGCTCGGGAAAATCAAGAGCGAGCCGCTGCAACAGCAGCGCGCCACGGTCGACTACCTGTTCACGACCTTCCTGCCACGCGCCCAGGTCATCGACGACCAGATGACGGATCTGTCCAAGCTCAAGGAAAACAATGCGCGCACCGCCAACCTGGAGAACAAGGAMTCGTACGAAACGAGCCGCACGCTGATGATCGTGCTGGTCGTCCTGAGCGCGCTGTCCGGCGCCGGACTCGGGGCGCTGATCACGCGTAGCCTGACACGCCAGTTGGGCGGCGAACCGCGCTATGCAGCCGAGGTCGCTGAACGCATTGCCAATGGCGACCTGCATGCGGAAGTGGCGCTGCGGGATGGCGACCAGTCCAGCCTGCTGTTTGCGATGCGTTGCATGCGCGACCGGCTGGCCGCCATCGTCGCCGAGGTGCGCAGTGGCACCGATGCGATCGCATCGGCATCGCAGCAGATCGCGGCCGGCAACCTGGACCTGTCGTCGCGTACGGAAGAACAAGCCAGTGCACTGGAAGAAACGGCGTCGTCGATGGAAGAATTGACGGCGACCGTCAAGCAGAACGCGGAGCACGCCCGCCAGGCAAACACCTTGGCCGCATCCGCATCGAACGTCGCGGGACAGGGCGGCACCGTCGTCGCCCAGGTCGTCGACACGATGGCCGCCATCGACGAAGCATCGCGCAAGATCGTGGACATCATCGGCGTTATCGATGKCATCGCTTTCCAGACCAATATCCTGGCCCTGAATGCCGCCGTCGAAGCCGCCCGGGCGGGCGAGCAAGGTCGCGGCTTCGCGGTCGTCGCCAGTGAAGTGCGCAACCTGGCCCAGCGATCGGCAGCCGCCGCCAAAGAAATCAAGCAATTGATTGGCGACTCAGTCAGCAAGGTCGAAGCGGGCAGCAAGCTGGTGAACGAAGCGGGCGGGACGATGGGCGAAGTCGTCACCAGCATCCAGCGCGTGGCCGACATCATGGGAGAGATCGCGTCCGCCAGCCACGAGCAGACGGCGGGCATCGAACAGATCAACCAGGCCATCGTTCAGATGGACACCGTGACCCAGCAGAATGCGGGCATGGTCGAGGAAGCAGCCGCGGCGGCGGAAGCGTTGCAAGCCCAGGCGACCAAACTGGCCGATCTGGTCAGCGTGTTCAAGGTCGGGGGCCAGGCGATCGTATCGGAAGCTGTGTCCGAGGCTGCTGCGGCAAAGGTGACGGCGCATGTCGTGGCTAAGGCCGCGGCACGGCCAGCCGTGTCCCGGCCCGCACAGTCCGCGCTGCCTGCAGCGGCACGCAAGGCCACGCCGAACCTGAAGGTGGTCAGCAAGGTGCCCGCCAACCAGGACGATTGGGAACACTTCTGATCCATGCCCGGTGACCGCTGAAAAGCAAAAAGCCCGCTCAATCGATATTGAGCGGGCTGTTGCGTATAACTAGCCTGACGATAACCTACTTTCACACTGGTTGCAGCACTATCATCGGCGCAAAGTCGTTTCACGGTCCTGTTCGGGATGGGAAGGGGTGGTACCGACCTGCTATGGTCATCAGGCATGACTTGTACGGGTATCGCCGCGGTGTCGCTGGCGCTACCCTGAATCCGGAAGAAGTATTGTATTGGTATTCTGTTGTTCAACAAACMGCTGAACCCTTGCRYTGGCATGACTGCCAAGGTTATAGGGACAAGCCGTACGGGCAATTAGTATCGGTTAGCTTAATGCATTACTGCACTTCCACACCCGACCTATCAACGTCCTGGTCTCGAACGACCCTTCAAGGAGCTCAAGGCTCCGGGAAATCTCATCTCAAGGCGAGTTTCCCGCTTAGATGCTTTCAGCGGTTATCTCTTCCGAACTTAGCTACCCGGCAATGCCACTGGCGTGACAACCGGTACACCAGAGGTT
>NZ_JBFUDR010000428.1:0-4078 GCF_056404615.1 Massilia sp. P2_C2
GTCCAGCACGAGCAGCGCATTGCCGGCGGCATCCGTCACGTACAGCCGGGTACCGCCCGGATCGGCGGCGATGCCGCGCGGGCGCTTGCCGGCGGCGATCTGGCGCACGGCGTTGCCGCTGGCCGTGTCGATCACGCTGACGCTGCCGGATTTTTCGTTGGGGACGTAGGCGAACGGGGCGGCCTGGGCGGCGATGCAGCCATAGGCCAGCAGCACGCCGGCCAGGGCCGACAACGGGAAGCGAAGTGGGGAACGATGCAGTGACATGATGGTCCTTTCAGATGGACGCGCGGGCGCGCGATGCCATCAGGATTGCAATCGCCATGCCATGCGGGCAGCAGGTTTCCGGCTTGGCAGGTATATTGCTTGCCGTGATGGTCAGCGCCCGGCTTACAGGGCGGACTATTCGACAGGGAGACAAGAAAAATGAAGTACCCGGCATTACGTTTGAACTTTGTTGCGGCCTTGTTCGCGGCCGCGCCGCTGGCCGCGTGGGCCGCAGCGGATAGCCTCGACGCTCCGGTGAGCGTGGTCGTCGTCAGCGCCACGCGCGCCGAGCACACGAGCTTCGACCTGCCGGCCGCCATCGACGTCGTCGACGCCGACCGCATCGGCGCGGCCCAGCCACGCGTGAACGTCTCCGAGGCGCTGGCTTCGGTGCCGGGTCTCGTCGTGCAGAACCGCCAGAACTACGCGCAGGACCTGCAAATCTCGTCGCGCGGCTTCGGCGCCCGTTCCGCGTTCGGCGTGCGCGGCGTGAAGCTGATCGCGGACGGCATCCCGGCCACCWTGCCGGACGGCCAGGGCCAGGCCGCCACCTTCGACCTCGACATGGCCGAGCGCATCGAGGTGTTGCGCGGTCCGTTCTCCACGCTGTACGGCAACCATGCGGGCGGCGTGATCCAGCTGTTCACGCGCGATCCGCGCGGCGCGCCCTGGGTCGAGATGAACGTGGCTGGCGGCGGCGACGGCATGCGCAAGACGGACGTCAACGCGGGCGGCAAACAGGGAAGCTTCGGCTGGCTGCTGGACGGGTCGCGCTTCGAGACGGACGGCTACCGTGCCCACAGCGCCGCCACGCGCGACCAGGCGTATGCCAGGCTGACGTTCGACACGTCGGCCACCGGCAAGCTGACGGTGACGGCGAGCGGCCTGCGCCAGCACGACACGCAGGATCCGCTCGGCGTGACGTGGGCCACGTTCCAGCGCGACCCGCGCGCCGGCGAGATCGACACGACCGACCCGCAATCGCCGCAGCGCACCTTCGCCGACCGCTACAACACGCGCAAGAGCATCGACCACCAGCAGATCGGACTGTCGTGGGATGAGCGATTCGGCGCCGACCGGCTGCACGTCACGGTCTATGGCGGCAACCGCCGCGTGGTCCAGTACCAAGCGTTCTCGAAAGGGTTCCAGGCGCCGGCCAGCCATTCGGGCGGCGTGGTCGACTTCGACCGCGATTTCTACGGTTTCGACGCGAACTGGCTGATGGTGCGCCCGCTGGCCGACGGCACGTTGCGCACGACCGTGGGCCTGGAAGCCGGCAAATCGAACGATGCGCGCAAGGGTTACGAGAACTTCGTCGGCAACACGTTCGGCGTGCAGGGCCGCCTGCGCCGCGCCGAGGACGACGATGTGCGCAACGTCGACCCCTACCTGCAGCTGGAATGGGAGCGCGGACCATGGGTATTCACGGGCGGCCTGCGCCACAGCCGCGTGAACTTCGACGTCGAGGACCACTACCTCGCCAACGGCAACGACGGCGGCAGCGTCGATTACCGCCACACGACGCCGCTGCTCGGCGCGCTGTACAAGGTCACGCCCACGCTCAACGTCTACGCCAGCGCGGCGCGCGGTTTCGAGACGCCCACGTTGAATGAGGTGTTCTATTCGGGCACGGGTGGCGGGTTCAATTACCGTCTCGGCGCGGCCACGAGCACGCAGCTGGAAGCCGGCGCCAAGGCCATCGTCGCCCGCGACGTGCGCGTGAACGCGGCGCTGTTCCAGGTGCGCACGCACGACGAACTGGTCGTCGATAGTGCCAGCGGCGGCCGCACCAGCTACCGCAACGCGAGCGCCACCCTGCGCCAGGGCCTCGAGTTGTCGCTCGACGCCGACCTCGCCGCCGGCTTTACGGCACGCGTGGCGGCAACGCTGCTGCGCGCGATCTACGACGAGGCGTTCACCGGCGTGGCCCAGGGCAACCGCCTGCCGGGCGTGCCGGGAACGAGCCTGTTCGGCGAACTGGCGTGGAAGGCTGCGGACGGGAGAATACAGGCCGGGCTCGAGACCATCGCCAACGGCAAGGTCTATCCGGACGACGCCAATGCCGCGATCCCGGCGCCGGGCTATGCGATCGTCAACGCGCGCGTGCAGGCCAACCAGCAGCTGGGCGCGTGGCGCGTGCGCGAGTACGCGCGCGTGAACAACATGTTCGACCGCACCTACGTCGGTTCCGTCATCGTCGGCGACAGCAATAAGCGGTATTACGAGCCGGCGCCGGGACGCAACTGGATGCTGGGCGCCAGCGTGCAATACCAGTTCTGAGTTTGCGTCACGCCCCGTGTCGGATACGCGGGGCGCATGGAATGATCACGGCCTGACGGCCTGCACGCCGTACTTCGCGAACAGCGTGCGCAACTCGCCGCTGGCCGCCATTTCGTTCAGCGCGGCCTGCAGCCGGCGCGCGAGGCCCACGTTATCCTTGCGCACCGCCATGCCGATCACCCAGCCGCCGCGCGGCAGGCGGTCGAACGGCACCTCCTGCAACGGAAACGCGGGATCGCCCTGCATGACGGATTCGATCTGCGCGCGCGTGGCCAGCACGGCGTCGAGGCTGCCTGCCTTCAACTGCTCCAGCGCCTCGACAGCGGTCGGGTAGATGTGGACCTGGTCGCGGAAGCGTCCCCCGCCCTCGCCCAGCATCACCATGCCGGAGATCGACACCTTTTCCACGCCGATGCGCTTGCCCGCCAGCGACGCCACGCCGTCGAACTGCGGCATCGCCTGCGCGCTGCGCACGAGCCGCACGGTCTCCACGTAGTACGGTGCGAAGATCTCGACCTGCGGATTCGCATTCATCAGCATGCGGTCGACCGGCACGTGCAGCATCACGTCGGCCGGTCCGT
Organism: Massilia sp. P2_C2; assembly: GCF_056404615.1. Lineage (NCBI taxonomy): Bacteria > Pseudomonadati > Pseudomonadota > Betaproteobacteria > Burkholderiales > Oxalobacteraceae > Massilia > Massilia sp. P2_C2. The sequence continues at coordinate 3,129 of NZ_JBFUDR010000428.1, forward strand.
AGCCGAGGTAGTGGCCCTTCCACACCATGTTGCGCAAGTCGTCTCCGAGCTCGTCGCCCGCGTTGAACGGCAGCAGCGTGGACTTCAGTCCGAGCTTGCCGGCCAGCGCGGCGCCGAGGTCGGCGTCGATGCCCTGGCCGTGGTCGGAGAACGGCGCCAGGTCGTTGTAGACGGCCACCTTCAGATGGCCCGCCTCGCGCAGCACGGGTGTCTCCGCTGCGCAGACGGCACCGGGTGCGGCGATGCCGGCACCCAGCAGCAGGCCGGCGGCGAGGACGCGCCGGCGCGACGGCGAAACCGGGGTCGTCATGGCCGCCTCAGTCCGCGCTGCGGCGCGATTCGAGGTAGGTCTTGATGGCCCACATCGCTTCCTGGTTGAACACGCCTTCGAACGGCGGCATGTAAACGGCGCCGTTGCGCACCTTGCCGTGGCGGATGCTGGTCAGGAAGTAGTTGTCGATCTCCTTGTAGCAGGCCTGCTTCTTGGTCTCGTTCTTGATGCCGTTGCAGTCGCGGTCGAGCAGGCGCAGGTCCGGCGCGATCCCGCCGGACACCGCTTCCAGGCCGTGGCAGCGCGCGCAGTTCTGCGTATAGGCCGAGGCGCCGATCTTCAGCGCGAGCTTGTTGGTGCGGTAGGGATTCTCGTCGCGCCATTTGTCTCCCAGCGTGGGCAGGCCGGTCGTGTCGACGGCTTGCGGGACGACGTTGCCATGCGCGTTGGCCCAGAGCGAGGTCAGTGCGGCGGCGGCCATGGCAACGGCGCCGGCGGCGATGCGGATCTTGTGCTTCATGGTGTTGTCTCCTGTAGGTTTATCGGTCTACCCTACATGAGCAATCGGCGTGCCATGCGTTTCGTCCCTCGCAGTGCCCCTGTGTGTGGGCGAAAAGCACGGTCACATTGTCCCAATCTGCAACAGGTGTCACATGGCCGCGCGTGCCAGGGCGCGCGC
>NZ_JBFUDR010000429.1:0-4068 GCF_056404615.1 Massilia sp. P2_C2
GCCATTCACGTAGCGCAGCGTGACCTGGGACTTGGCGTCCGGACGCAGCCACGGCAGGCGGCCGTCCTTGCGCAGTTGCGACTGGCGCTCGACGAGGCGGTGCGCGTAATAGATGGCGGCCGGCATCAGTTCCGGCGTCTCGTCGCAGGCGTAGCCGAACATCAGGCCCTGGTCGCCGGCACCCTGGTCGAGGTCGAGACCCGCGCCTTCGTCGACGCCCTGGGCGATGTCAGGCGACTGCTTGTCGTAGGCGACCAGCACTGCGCAACCCTTGTAGTCGATGYCGTAGTCGGTGTTGTCGTAACCGATGCGCTTGATGGTGTTGCGTGCAACTTGAATATAATCGACGTTTGCGTGCGTCGTGATCTCCCCGGCCAGCACCACCAGACCCGTATTGCACAGGGTTTCGGCAGCTACGCGCGCGCGCGGATCCTGCTCCAGGATGGCGTCGAGAATGGCGTCGGAAATCTGGTCGGCGACCTTGTCCGGGTGGCCTTCCGAGACGGACTCGGAAGTGAAGAGGTAGTCATTGGAAGACATTGAGGCTCCTGATACTGTGATAAAAAATTGCCGCAGCACCAAGGCCTGCGACGCTTTAGCGAGATTTATATTCCGCTTCGCAAGTTGTCATTAACTCCGCGGATGCTACAAAGTGGTATTTTACGCTCCTCAAAAAATTCTGGCACGGCAACCCGTCAGTTCTCTACCCTAAATCAATCAATGCTTGTTCTTTTGTTTCGGATCCTGTCGTTTTTGCCGCTGCGTGCTCTGCACGCGCTCGGCGCCGCGCTCGGCTGGATCGTGTATCTGGCCTCGCCATCACACCGCCGGCGCCTGCGCGAGAATCTTGAACGCGCCGGCTACCGCGGCCACCTGCACGCTGCGATCGCCGAATCCGGCAAGGCCATCGCCGAGCTGCCCTTCGTCTGGTGCGCGCCGCAGGACCGCGTCACGCGCCACGTCACCATGGAAAACTGGGAACTGGTCCAGCGCCAGCTCGACGCCGGCCGCGGCATCGTGTTCCTCACCCCGCACCTCGGCTGCTTCGAACTGACGGCCCAGCAGGTCTCGCTGCGCGTGGAACTGACGGTCATGTACCGCCCGCCGCGCCAGAGCGCCCTGAAGCCCCTCGTCGAGGGCGCCCGCGCGCGCCAGCACATGCACCTGGCACCGGCCAACCTGTCCGGCGTGCGCATGCTCGTCAAGGCGTTGCGCGGCGGCCAGCCCGTCGGCGTCCTGCCGGACCAGGTGCCGCAGGAAGGCGAAGGCGTGTGGGCGCCCTTCTACGGCCGTGACGCCTACACGATGACCCTGCCCGCCAAGCTGGCCCAGCTGGGCAAGGCGGACATCCTGACCGTCTACGCGGAACGGCTGCCGCGCGGCCGCGGCTTCGCCATCCGCTTCGTCCCGTTCGAAGGATCGCTGGAGGGTGACGCGGCCCGGCMGGCCGCCGCCATCAACCGCCAGATGGAAAAACTCATCGCTTTCTGCCCCGCCCAGTATTTCTGGAGTTACAACCGCTACAAGAAGCCGCAAGGCGTTGCAGCACCGCAAGCCGAGACCATCGCATGAGGTTCCTGATTTTCCTGTTGTGGCTGCTGCATTTCCTGCCGCTGCCTGTCCTCGGTCGCATCGGCAACGCCGTCGGCTGGCTGATGTATTACGCGATCCCCAAGCGCCGCAAGATCGCGCTGGTCAACCTGCGCCTGTGCATGCCCGAGCTGAGCGAAGCGGAGCGGGTCCATATTGCCAAGCGCCACTTCATGGCCTATTCGCGCAGCATCCTGGAGCGCTCGCTGATCTGGTGGGCGCCGTTCGAACGCATCCACGGCCTGATCGACGTTGTCCCGGCCGTGCCGAAAGCGCAGATGGAAGATGGCCCGACCATCCTGCTCTGCCCGCACTTCGTGTGCCTGGACGTGGCCGGCGTGGCAGCGCGCGTGGTGCCGCTGTCGTCCATGTATTCGCCGCAAAAGAACAAGGCGTTCGACGATTTGTTGCGCAATGGCCGCGAACGCTACGGCCCCGTGCGCCTGTTCACGCGCACCGACGGCATCAAGCCGATCATTCGCGCGCTGCGTGAAGGGCTCCCCTATTTCATGCTGCCGGACATGGATTTCGGCGAGAAAGACGCGACTTTCGTGCCGTTCTTCGGCGTCCCGGCCGCGACCCTGACGGCACTCGGCCGGCTTGCGGGCGCGACGGGCGCAAAAGTGATTCCGGTCGTGGCAACATTTTTGCCCAATTACAAAGGTTACCGGGTAGAGTTCTATCCCGCATGGGAGAATTATCCGGGCGACGACATCATCGCCGCCACGCGCCGCATGAACGCCTTCATCGAGGACCGCGTGCGCGACTATCCAGCCGAGTATTTCTGGACGCACAAGCGTTTTAAAACCCGGCCACCCGGCGAGCCTTCGTTCTACGATTAATTACGGATACCATGAAACTCAAGTTCACCAAGATGCACGGCGCCGGCAACGACTTCGTCGTGATCGATGCGATCAACCAGCAACTCGACCTCGGGCCGGAACAATGGCGCCGCCTGGCCGACCGCCGCTTCGGCGTCGGCGCCGACCAGATCCTGATCGTCGAGCGCCCGTCCGCGCCGGACAGCGATTTCCGCTACCGCATCTATAACAACGACGGCGGCGAAGTCGAGCAGTGCGGCAATGGTTCGCGCGCCTTCGTGCGCTTCGTCAGCGACAAGGGCCTGACGGACAAACGCAGCATTCGCGTCGAAACGATGAGCGGCATCATCACGCCGCGCCTGGAAGACGACGGCAGCATCACGGTGGACATGGGCGCTCCGATCCTCGAACCGGCCCGCGTACCGTTCGATGCGGCCGGCCTGGACGGCGTCGCCGAAGGGCGCGACACCTTGTGGCCGATCACCGTCTCGTTCAAGGGCCAGGAACAGACCGTGCTCGTGTCGACGGTCTCGATGGGCAACCCGCACGCGGTGCAGGTCGTGGACGACGTCGAGACGGCACCCGTCCTCGAGACCGGTCCGCAGATCGAGCACCACCCGCGCTTCCCCCGGCGCGTGAACGCCGGCTTCATGCAGGTGCTGGACCGCGGGCACGTCAAGCTGCGCGTCTACGAACGCGGCGCCGGCGAAACACTGGCCTGCGGCACGGGTGCCTGCGCGGCTGTCGTCGCCGGCATCCGCCGCGGCCTGCTGGATTCGCCCGTGCAAGTCCAGGCGCGCGGCGGAAAACTGACCATCAACTGGGCCGGCGAAGGCCAGCCCGTCTACATGAGCGGTCCGGCCGAGACCGTGTTCGAAGGCGAGATCGATATCTGATCGCCGCCCGGCCGCGTCGGCTCACGCGGCCAACGAATAATCCCCGTCCGGCTCCGGCCGGGCGAACGTGTCGTCGCCGTCTTCCGCTCCGCCCTCTGCATCGCCCGCTTCCGGCAACAGGGTGCGCAGGCGGTACAGGCGCTGGCGGTAATTCCCTTCCGGACCGCCCGGACCGCAATCGACATTCTCGAAGACGAGCCCCACGCGGTCGAGCAGCTGGCGTTCCTGCGTCGTTTCCACCGAGATCAGGCGGCGCCGGCTGCGGCCGTAGCTGGCGCGGATGTCGATCACGAGGCAGTGGCCGCGGTCGGCGCTGCGGATGTCCAGCAACAACGCTTCGGCCCGGCTCAGGCCGAAAACGACCGCCAGCTCCAGGCGCGCGGTCAGCAGCGGATGGGCCGCCAGGTCCCGTCCAGCCAGCAGCCCCCCCAGGTCGACCCAGGCGCCGGGCTGGCGCGGTGCCAGCTTGCGCAGTGCGGCAGTCGCCTTGGGACACCCCTGCGCCGCCGCCCTCTGCAGCCAGAACAGGGCGCGTACGTCATTGTTCTCGTTTTCCCGCCGCGCACGCCAGGCCGCGTTCCCGCATTCGAACTGGGCGTCGCGATAACCCATCTCTGCCGCGCGCTCCAGGTATTTCTGCGCCTCCACCACGTTCCGCTGCGAAAATTCCGGCTTTATATAGATGCGTGACAAGGCGTACCACGCCTCGGCCAGGCCCTGTTCGCCTGCCTGCGTCAGCCAGCGCACGGCCTTCTTGAAGT
>NZ_JBFUDR010000430.1:0-4058 GCF_056404615.1 Massilia sp. P2_C2
ATCCCGAGCAGCCACAAGGAGATGGTCGAGGACAGCTTCAACGAAAAGGGCTCGTGCGGTTTTTCGTTCGGGAACGGCTGCTCGGACGGTACAAGCGATGCCTCGCTGTTCGGCAAGAAGAAGCAGGGCTCGACGATCTTCGTCTCGATGCCGAAGTCGCGCAAGAAGAAAGAAACGGAAGGAGCCTGAGATGATCCACTACCGCATCCTGTCCACCTTGCTGCTCTATCCGGAGGGCGACATCGTCGCCGCCCTGCCGGAACTGGAGGCGGGCCTCGTGCCGCGCATGCGCGCCCGGGTGGCGCCGCTGCTGGCGCACCTGGCCGAGCACGACCTGATCACCCTGCAGCAGGAATACGTGCAGACGTTCGACCGCACGCCATCGCACTCGCTGCACCTGTTCGAGCACATCCACGGCGAGTCGCGCGATCGCGGCCAGGCCATGGTCGACCTGATGGAAGAGTACAAGAAGCACGGTCTCGAGATGACGGGCGAGGAGTTGCCGGACTTCGTGCCGCTGTTCCTCGAATTCCTGTCGCAGCTGGACGACGAACAGGAAGCCGGCCGCCTGCTGGGCGACGCCGTCCACGTGCTCGCCCACCTGGGCCGCAAGCTCGCGGCGAACGGCAGCGTGTACGCCTGCGTGTTCGACGTTCTGGAAAGCCTGTCCCCGGTCGTGGCCGAGGAACTCTCCGAACCGCCGATCAAGGACATGGACGAGGCGCTGGAAACCTTCGGTCCGGGTGCGGATGGCGTCGAGCCGCTGCTCAAGCCGCAGGCCCTCGGCCCGCAGCCGATCAATTTTTACCCGCGCGGCACGCGCCCGGCAGCTGCTGTCGCTACTCCTGCGCATGTGGAGGCATCATGAACTATGTTAACCAATTCGTTTTCGGGATCTACCCGTACATCGCGCTGGCCGTCTTCCTGCTCGGCAGCCTGGTTCGCTTCGACCGCGAACAATACACGTGGCGCTCGGAATCGACGCAAGTGCTCCACACGGGACACCTGCGCCTGGGCAGCATCCTGTTCCACATCGGGATCATCGGCCTCCTGGGCGGCCATGCCGTCGGCCTGCTGACGCCCGTGTGGGTGTGGGATACGCTCGGCGTGAGCCATGGTGCCAAGCAGATGTTCGCGATGGCCGCCGGCGGCGTGATGGGTACGCTGTGCCTGACCGGCATCCTGCTGCTGCTCGCGCGCCGTCTCGGCAACGAGCGCCTGCGCGCCGCCACCACCTTGAAGGACAAGATCGTGCTGCTGTGGATCCTCTGCACACTCCTGCTCGGCCTGTCCTCGATCTTCGTCTCGGCTGGCCACCTGGACGGCCACATGATGGTCCTCCTGATGACCTGGGCCCAGCACATCGTGACGTTCCGCGGCGATGCGGCGACTTTCGTCATCGATGCGCCGCTCGTGTTCAAGCTGCACCTGTTCATGGGGATGTCGCTGTTCGTCATCTTCCCGTTCACCCGCCTCGTCCACATCTGGAGCGGTTTCGGCGCGGTGGCTTACCTGGGCCGCGCATTCCAGCTGGTCCGTCCGCGCTGAGGAGCACATCATGGGCATCTCCGTGAACGGCGTCGACATCGATGACCGCCAGATCGAACAGGAACTGCCGCACCACCGGCATGCCGCCAACCCGCTGAAGCAGTCCGTGCACGAAGTCGTGCTGCGCACGGTGCTTCTGCAGGAAGCGAACCGTCTCGGCATCATCGGTGCCGACGACGATGCGCGCATCGAGGCGCTGCTTGAGCGGGAAGTGACCGTGCCGCAGGCCGACGAAGCGGCCTGCCTCACCTACTACCGCAACCACCCGCAGCGCTTCACGCGCGGCGCGATGGTCGAGGCGCGGCACATCCTGTTCCAGGTGACGTCGACCGTGCCGCTGGATCTCGTGCGCGAGACGGCGGAATCCGTGCTGGCCGCGCTGCAGGCCGCGCCGGAACGCTTCGGTGAACTCGCGACGCAGTATTCGAACTGCCCGTCGGGCGCCGTGGGCGGCAGCCTGGGGCAGCTGAACCGGGGCGACTGCGTGCCGGAATTCGATGACGTGCTGTTCCGCCTCGGCGAAAACGAACTGGCCGCGCGGCCCGTCGAGACGCGCTTCGGCCTGCACATCGTACAGGTGCTGCGCCGCGTCGAGGGTTCGCTGCTGCCGTTCGACACGGTCAAGTCGCAGATCGCGGCCTGGCTCGCGACGGCCGCGCTGCAACGCGGCGTCCATCAATACCTGCAAATCCTCGTGGGCCGTGCGCGCATCGAGGGCATCACGCTGGAAGGCAGCGCAACCCCGCTGGTGCAGTAGGGTGGGGTATGTGAGGCCGGGGGCCTCACATACGAACGTGCCCACGCGAAGGCCAGCATGACGCAAACGTTACGCGTGGGCACAGGGGTGCCCACCCTACAAACTAGAGAAGAACTGCCCCGGCTGCGGACGCACCCGGGGCTTTTTTTGCGCGTCGGCCGTGCCGAAGCCGACGAAGCAGATCGCCCGCTCGTGCGGCGCGAGGTCCAGCAGGCGCCGCATGCCGGGCGCATCGAGCGCGCCGCCGCTCGCCAGGCCGCTGGCAAAACCCAGCGCCTGCGCGGCGAGCAGCATGTTCTGGATCGCGCAGCCCAGCGAGACCAGTTTTTCTTCGGTCGGGATGGCGGTACCGGGCACGTCGACGAGGATCGCCACCAGCAGGCAGGGTGCGTGCTGCGCCTTGTCGCGCGCGCTGGCCCGGGCCGTGGCGTCGGCGGTCGCGTCGCGCTGTGCCAGCGCCTCTTCGAACACGGCGCCCAGGTCCGCGCGCCGGTGCTGCGGAACCAGCACGAAACGCCAGGGCAGCAGCTGGCCATGGTCGGGCGCCTGCGCGGCCGCTTCCAGCATGCGGTCGAGCGCCGCCGCGTCCGGCCCCGGCGCCTGCAGCCGGCGCAGGCCCACGTGGCGGCGCGCCACCATCAGATTCCACAAGTCGTCGTTCATTCTCTTCCCATATCGCTGCGCATGGTTCCCGTCCACCCGCAAGAAAAAGTTGGCGGGCTGTTGCCAACTGAATCATAATACGCCGACCAGCCAGCCTACCCACCCATGAGCACTCCTGCCGAAGACGACCGCACCGTGCTTGCCCCCAGTGGTACCAGGGGGGCAAACAGCGACCACCTGCAAGATCACGGCCACGCGCTTCCTGTCGGGACGCGCCTGAACGAATTCGAGATCACGGGCATCCTGGGCGAAGGCGGATTCGGCATCGTCTACCTCGCGCAGGACACGACGCTCGAACGCCAGGTGGCATTGAAGGAATACATGCCGTCGTTCGCATCGCGCACGACGCAGGCCCACGTCAGCGTCAAGTCGACGTACAACGCCGATTCGTTCGAGGCGGGCCGGCGCAGCTTCATCAACGAGGCGCGGCTGCTCGCCCAGTTCGACCATCCGTCCCTCGTCAAGGTCTACCGCTTCTGGGAAGCCAACGGCACGGCCTACATGGTCATGCCCTATTATCACGGCACCACGCTGAAGCAGACCTTGCAGGAACGCGGCGCGGCGCCCGACGAAGCGTGGCTGAACGCCCTGCTCGGGCCTTTGCTGGACGCGCTCGACGTCATCCACCAGCACCAGTGCTTCCACCGCGACATCGCGCCGGACAACATCCTGATGCTGGACGAAGGCCGTCCCCTGCTGCTGGACTTCGGCGCGGCGCGGCGTGCGATCAGCGGCATGGACCAGGCGTTCACCGTGATCCTGAAGCAGAATTACGCGCCGGTCGAGCAGTATGCCGAGATGCCCGGCATGAGCCAGGGTGCGTGGACCGATCTGTATGCGCTGGCCTCGGTCGTGCATTTCGCCATTGCCGGCAATCCGCCCCCGCCAGCGCTGAGCCGCATGGCGACCGACCCGTACGTGCCGCTGGCGACCCGCTTCGCCGGACAATACAGCCACGGCTTCCTGGAGGCGATCGACCGCGCGCTCGCGTTCAAGCCGGAAGACCGGCCGCACAGCGTGGCGGAGATGCGTGCCCTGCTCGGCCTGCAACCGGCGGCACAGCGGGAGACGCTGCCGCCACCAGCATCGC
>NZ_JBFUDR010000431.1:0-4054 GCF_056404615.1 Massilia sp. P2_C2
GCTGGAGGCAGGTCTCGTGCGCCACGTGCGCGTGTCGAACCGCGACGTCGAGCGGCTGTTCGCGCGCGGCGCCGGCGCCGGACTCGATGCGCAGGCACTCGCGCATCCGAACGGCGTCTTTGTCGACGTCTGGGTGGCGTGGGCGTCCGTGCCCGCAGTCGGCCGCAACCTGCTGGCGCCGCGCACGTGGAACCGCCTGCAGGAGCGCCTCGACCCGGGCGACCACGCGCTGCTCGTGATGACGGCCGGCCCGCACCCGATCACGGGCGACGATTTCGTGCCCGGCAGCGTCCCGCGCCGCGCCGAATGCGGCATGCCGTGCCAGACCTGCCGCCATCGCTGCGGCTACAACGCGATCGCTGCCAGTGGCACGATCGTCTACGAGGAGTGTTTCCAATGTATGGAATGTGTCGTTATCCACGCAGGCGACGAACAGTGCGCGCCGCGGATACTGGAACGCAAGCGGGGGCGGTCGATACCGATCGCGCCGGCATCCGTCATCATCGACAGGAGAGCATGATGCATCGCAGGACCTTCATCGCCGCGACGTTGGGCGGCATGGCCGGCGCGGCGGCGGCCGACACCGACGTGGACCAGCTGCCGCTGCACAGCGGCGCCGCGCTGGCGTTCGGCACGACGATCGGCGTCGCCGTGCGCCATGCCGACCCGGAGGCGGCGCAGCAGGCCATTGCTGCCGCGCTGGGCGAGGCACGCCGCGTCGACGCGCTGATGAGTCTTCATCAACCGCCCAGCCAGGTGTTCCGGCTGAACCGCGACAAGGTGCTGCACGGCCCGGATCCGCACCTGCTCGCGGTACTGGAGCACGCGCGCACGCTGTCGCGCTTGACGCAGGGCGCGTTCGACATCACCGTGCAGCCGCTTTGGCGCGCCTTCGATGCGGCGCATGGCGTCCCACCGGTGCGCGAGCGCATGCGGGCACAAAGCCTGGTCGGATGGACGCAGGTGCAATCGGGGCCGGAGCGTGTCGTGTTGGCGCGCAAGGGCATGGCGATCACGCTGAACGGTCTCGCGCAAGGTTATGCGACGGACCTGGCGCTGGCGGCGCTGCGCCGGCTCGGCATCCGCCATGCGCTCGTCGATACGGGCGAATTCGGCGCGCTGGGCCGCACCAGCGGACGGCCGTGGCACCTGGGCATCCGCGATCCGCGCCACGAGGATGCGATGGCGGCAAGCTTCGTGCTGGACGGCCGCTGCGTCGCCACGTCGGGCGATTACGCGTCGGCGTTCACGGCCGACCTGCGCCACCATCACATCTTCGACCCGGCCAGCGGCGATTCGCCGACGGAGCTGGCGAGCGTCACCGTGGTGGCGCCCACGGGGCTGGAGGCGGACGGGCTGTCGACCGCATTCATGGTGATGGGCGCGCGCTGTGCCCACGCGCTGGCGGCACACCTGCCGGGCGTGGACCTGCTCACGATCGGCAAGGATGGCGCGCGCTGGAAGTCGTCCGGTTTTCCGGCGGCTTAAAGGGAGGTTTTCAGATGCGGCAGCTTGCGGTAAATGGTGTTGCGCGAGACACCCAGCGCGCGCGCCGTCGCCGACACGTTGCCGCCGTTGACCTCGAGCGACTTCAGGATCGCGGCCAATTCCATCTCCCCGAGGTTGGTGCCGGTCGCGACGACCTGGGGCGTGGCCGGGGCGCCCGTGGTGGGGATCGCGCCGGCCGGTACTGGCATGTCCGCGATGTCGTCGAGGAAGTCGTCCGGCATGTGGCGCAGGCCGATCTCTTCCTCGTCGCCGGCCATGATCGCCGCCGTGCGCAGCAGATTCGTCAGCTGGCGGAAGTTGCCGGGCCATTTGTGGCGCCTGAACAGTGCCAGTACCTCGTCGGAGATCGTATGGCCGGCGTCGCCGGACTCCCCTTCGGCGCCGAGGATTTTCCTGACCACCGTCTCGAGGTCGGTGCGCTCGCGCAGCGCCGGCAGCTTCACGACGAGACCGTTCAGCCGGTAGTACAGGTCTTCGCGGAACAGGCCTTCCGCGATGCGGCGGCGCAGGTTGTGGTTGGTGGCGCAGATCACTTCCACGTTCACGGGGATCGACTTGCCGCTGCCGAGCGGCGTCACCATCCGTTCCTGCAGGACGCGCAGCAGGCGTGCCTGCAGGGAGTAGGGCATGTCGCCGATCTCGTCGAGGAATAGCGTGCCGCCGTTCGCCTGCAGGATCTTGCCGACCGCGCCCTTCTTGCGCGCGCCGGTGAAGGCGCCGTCCTCGTAGCCGAACAGCTCCGATTCGATCAGCGTCTCCGGGATCGACGCGCAGTTGACGGCCACGAACGGCCCCTGCGCGCGCGGCGAATCGTTGTGGATGGCCTGGGCCAGGAGTTCCTTGCCGGTGCCGGTCTCGCCCATGATCATGATCGGCACGTCGCGGCCCAGGACGCGATTGACCTTGTCGATGACTTGTTCGAGCTGCGGGTCGCCCGTGTTCAGGTAGCGCAGGCCGGACAGGCGCCGCGTCGGGGCCTTGGCGGCCGGCTGGGGGAGATGACTGGCTTGCGGGACATCGTCGAATGCGCCGGTGAGCACGTGCACGCCATTCGTCAGCCGAAGCTCCGCGCGGCCGCGCACGCGCACGCCGTTGAGCATGCACAGGTCGAGCAGGCCGGGCGCCGCCGTGCGGTAATGGTCGTACAGCGCGGAGACGGGCAAGCCGAACAGGGAACTGAACGTGTGCGCCTGCAGCGCCGGGTAGGACAGCCCGAGCTGGAACAGGCCGTTGCGGTTGGCGGCGAGGAAGCGGCCCCCGGGGCTGAACGACGCGATCCCTTCCATCAGCGTGCCGATGAATTCCGGCCGCGTGTGGAAGTGCAGGGTGATCGCGTTTTCGAAAGCCGCCGCGAACATTTGGTTCTCGATCATCAGCGCGGACATGCGCACGAGGGCCATCGTGTGCTTGTGAAAGCTGCGCCGGTCGCCGCTGACGTCCAGTACGCCGACCACGTTGCCGCGGTGGTCGGTGATCGGCGCCGCGGAGCAGGTAAGGAAGTGGTTCGCGGAGAGGAAGTGCTGGTCGGCGTGGACCGTCGTCGGCGCGCGCTCGGCGATGGCGGTGCCGATCGCGTTGGTGCCCTTGCTCTCCTCGGACCACGCAACCCCCGGCGTCAGCGCGACGCGGTTGGCCTTTTCCAGGAAGTCCGCATCGCCCAGCGAATGCACGATCACGCCTTGGGCATCCGTCAACAGGACCATGTTGTGCGTGTTGGCGATCTGCTGGTACAGCGTCTCCATTGCCGGCACCGCATGGCTATATAGGAGGCGGTTCTGTTCGACGAGGTGCGACAGATCGGCGCCGGACATGGGGTTGAAATCGGGCCGCGAATCCGGACACAGGCCGAATTGCTCGGAGCGGCGGTGCGAGATGGCGATCGCGGCGGCCATGTCGTCGCCATAGGTCGGGGTGCCGGGGACGCTCGGGACGAGCAGGCCTGCGTGTTGATAAGCCATTCCATGTCTCCTGTATGGCCCTGGACTGCGGCTCTGTGATGGGAATCGACTGTTCACTAATGTAGCACCTGTACCAGAACGGAACAATCAAACGTGTAGACATGTTCCGTTCTGTTCGTGCTTTGTTTTATGCAATACATAGTAAGCAATCCCGATGCCAGCATGCACGCGTACAACAGGGGCTTGCGCGGGTGTCCGAGGTTTTGCTATAGTTCGCGTCCTGCTTCTGCAGCGCATAAAAAGTTTAATTTAATCAACCAATTAAGCTTGTCGAACCGGTCAGGTTCAGTGTGTTGCAGAAAAACGAGGGGTTGACGAGTTAAGCGAAACACTGCATAATCTCACTTCTCTGCTGCTGACGAACAAAACGATTCGCAAGTGCAGCAAGGCAGTACCGAATACGAAGTTCTTTAACAATAAACAGTCGATAAGTGTGGGCGTTTGATGAGGTGCCAGCATCCTTCGGGGTGCTGAATGCTTAAATTATCAAATGTTCACGCAAAAGAAATACGTTGCTCAGCAATGAGTGACGGTCAGTATTTTGAGTGAGCGATCTGCTGTTGGCGAAAGCCGATGGCAAAAACAGG
>NZ_JBFUDR010000432.1:0-4052 GCF_056404615.1 Massilia sp. P2_C2
GGCACGGGGTGCCCACCCTACCAGCCGAACACGTCCGATAAAAAAGAAGGCAAACAGATTATGCAATTCTCCGAAAACTGGCTCCGTTCCATGGTCGATCCGAAGATGAATTCGGACGAACTCGCGCACCTGCTCACGATGTCCGGCCTGGAAGTGGAAGAGGTCGAACCGGTCGCGCCGCCGTTCTCCAACGTCGTCGTGGCGCAAGTCATGGAAGTAACCAGGCATCCGAACGCGGACCGCCTCAACGTGTGCCAGGTCGATGCCGGTACCGGCACCTTGCTGAACATCGTCTGCGGCGCCCCGAACGTGCGCGCCGGCATGAAGGCGATCTGTGCGAAGGCTGGCGCCGTGCTGCCGCCGGGTCCGGACGGCAAGCCGTTCGAAATCAAGGTCGGCAAGCTGCGCGGCGTGGAATCGCAGGGCATGATGTGCTCCGCGAAAGAACTCAAAATCTCGGAAGAGAGCAATGGCCTGATGGAGTTGCCGGAAGACGCACCGGTTGGCCAGAACATCCGCGACTACCTCGGCCTGAACGACCTCAGGTTCACGATCAAACTCACGCCGAACAAGGCCGATTGCCTGTCCGTGCTGGGCGTGGCGCGCGAAGTGTCGGCGCTGACCGGCGTGCCGATGTCGCTGCCGCAATTCCGCCCCGTGACCGTGAATACGGACGAAGTGCTGCCCGCGAAGATTTCCGCGACCGACCTGTGCGGCCGCTTCACGGGCCGCGTCATCCGCGGCCTGAACGCGAAGGCCGCTACCCCGGAGTGGATGAAGCGCCGTCTCGAGCGCAGCGGCCAGCGTTCCGTGTCGGCCCTCGTCGACATCTCGAACTACGTGATGCTGGAAGTGGGCCGTCCGTCGCACGTATTTGACCTGGACAAGATCCACGGCAGCCTGGACGTGCGCTGGGGCCGCAAGGGTGAGTCGCTGAAGCTGCTGAACGGTAACACGATCGAGGTCGACGAGTGGGTCGGCGTCATCGCCGACGAGAAAGAGATCGAGTCGCTGGCCGGCATCATGGGCGGCGATTCCACCGCCGTCACCCTGGACACGACAAATATCTACCTGGAAGCCGCGTTCTGGTGGCCGAACGCCATCCAGGGCCGCGCGCGCCGCTACAATTTTTCGACGGATGCGGCGCACCGCTTCGAGCGCGGCGTCGACTATGCGACGACCGTGGAACACGTCGAGCGCCTGACGTCGCTGATCGTCGAGATCTGCGGGACGGCCGACACGCAGGTCGGTCCGATCGACGACCAGGCGCCGAACCTGCCGCAACGCAAGCCGGTCACCCTCCGTACCGCGCGCGCCGCGAAGGTCATCGGCGTGCCTGTCACGGACGACATGGTCGCCGACATCTTCACGCGCCTGCAGTTGCCGTTCACCCGTGACAATGGCCTGTTCCACGTGACGGCACCGTCGTACCGCTTCGACATCGAGATCGAGGAAGACCTGATCGAGGAAGTGGCGCGCGTGTATGGCTTCGAGAACATCCCGACGCTCCCGCCCGTGGCGCCGTCCGCGATGCTGATCGAGCCCGAAAACACCCGCTCGCTGTTCGCCATCCGCCACCAGCTGGCCGACCTGGGCTACCAGGAAGTCGTGAACATGAGCTTCGTCGAACAGCAATGGGAAACGGATTTCGCCGACAACGCCGAGCCGATCCGCCTGCAGAACCCGATCGCGAGCCAGATGAGCGTGATGCGTTCCACGCTGATCGGCAGCCTCGTCGCCAACGTGCGCTACAACCTGAACCGCAAGGCGGGCCGCGTGCGCGTGTTCGAAGTGGGCGCCGTCTTCCTGCGCAATGCAGAGGCGCAGGACGGACCGCTGACCGTCGCCGGTTTCGACCAGCCCAAGCGCGTCG
Organism: Massilia sp. P2_C2; assembly: GCF_056404615.1. NCBI lineage: Bacteria > Pseudomonadati > Pseudomonadota > Betaproteobacteria > Burkholderiales > Oxalobacteraceae > Massilia > Massilia sp. P2_C2. Next base: position 1,874 of record NZ_JBFUDR010000432.1, read on the forward strand.
CCGCGATCGCCTACGGTCCGGCCGCCGACGAGCAATGGAGCCTGCCGACCCGCGCCGTCGACTTCTTCGACGTCAAGGGCGACCTGGAAGCCCTGTTCGCGCCGCGCGCCGTGCGCTTCAACAAGACGGAACACCCGGCGCTGCACCCGGGCCGCTGCGCGTCGGTCGAGGTGGACGGCAGGATCGTCGGCCTCATCGGCGAGTTGCATCCGCGCTGGCTGCAGAAGTACGACCTGCCGCAGGCGCCGGTGCTGTTCGAGGTGGACGCCGATGTGCTGCGCGCGCGCGACGTGCCGCGCTACACCGAGATTTCCAGGTTCCCGGGTGCCACGCGCGACCTGGCGCTGATCGTCAAGCAGGACGTTCCGGCGCAGGCGCTGCTCGATGCTTTCCAGTCGGAACTGGCGTCGAATCCGCTCGGCAAACTCGTGCAAGCCGTTGTTTTGTTTGATGAATACCGTGGCAAAGGATTGGAACAAGATGAAAAAAGTCTTGCTTTCCGCTTTGGCTTGCAAGATACTCAATCCACGCTCCAGGACGATGCGGTCGATGAAATCATGACCGCGCTCGCTACTGCGGCGCAACAAAAACACGGCGCAAAATTGCGTTCGTAATAAAGGCCCACAGGCCTAAAAGGGGCCTCGAGCAACCGTCGCGAGCGGCAGCAGTGGCGGTCGAGAAGCGCAGCCGTACTTACGGTACGGCGAGCATCGCAGACCGCCAATGCAACGCGCAGCAGGTTGATCGAGCCCCCACCACAATCCAGAACAAAAGGTAGGGCTGAAAATTAACAACAACGACGTAGATTCCGCCGTGCTCCAGGAAGCGCTGGCCGCTGACCTGCATCGTGCGATGCAGGTGGCCAAGGTACGGCAGGAAGCGGAGAAGGAACTGCCGACCCTGACCAAGGCCGAGCTGGCGGAACTGCTGTTCGAGCAGGTCGGCCTGAACAAGCGCGAAGCCAAGGACATGGTCGAGACGTTCTTCGACGAGATCCGCAATGCGCTCGAGCGCGGCGAGGCAGTCAAGCTGTCCGGCTTCGGCAACTTCCAGTTGCGCGACAAGCCGCAGCGTCCTGGCCGCAATCCGAAAACCGGGGAAGAAATCCCCATCACGGCGCGCCGCGTCGTGACGTTCCACGCCAGCCAGAAACTGAAGGGCATGGTCGAGGAGGCCAACCCGGGCAGTCCGCGTACGCCGGATAATCCGGACAGCCCCGACGGTCCTTCGCTGGCGCGGGCAGCCTGATAAGCCGTCAAGGCAATGAGCGATGAACGACCGACCGAACAAGATGGATCCGACCGTGCTGCCGCCGATCCCGGCCAAGCGCTATTTCACGATTGGCGAAGTCAGCGAATTGTGCGGGGTCAAGCCGCATGTGCTCCGTTACTGGGAGCAGGAATTTACCCAGCTTAAGCCGGTCAAACGCCGTGGAAACCGCCGCTATTACCAGCACCACGAGGTACTGCTGATCCGGCGTATCCGTGAACTGTTGTACGAGCAGGGCTTCACCATCAGCGGTGCGCGTAACCGCCTGGATGGTCGGGGCCAGCACGACGCCGAGCCACTGCCGGAAATGCCACCACCGCCGGTCATGCCGACCATCGCGCCGGAGCAGTTGCGTGCCGAGCTGCACGCGATTCTCGCGCTGCTCAAGCACGGCTCGCCGGCCGCTTGACGCGGCCCCCTGGTGCGGCCGTCGACAGGGAGCCAAGCCTGGCCAGCTCAGGCGTGCGCGCCTGTTGTTCTGCACCCCGGAGGTGCTAAAATGTCATTTGCAGTTTGCTGACTCAAACGCATGACCTTACCGGGGGCGTGAGGTGTCAGCCTCGGCTCTTTCCTGTATCGGGAAAACTTAAGGGAAGACAATGATACGCGTTGCCATTTGTGACGATCACCAGATAGTTCGAGCAGGTTTCAAACAGATTTTTTCATCGTCCGGCGAATTCGAAGTCGTCGCCGAAGGCGCGACTGGCCGTGAAGCCCTCGACATCGCGCGTCGCGAGATCTGCGATGTGCTGCTGCTGGATATCGCCATGCCGGACCAGAGCGGCATCGATATCCTGCGTACCATTCGCCAGGGTCAGCCCAATTTGCCGGTGCTGATCCTGTCCGGCTATCCAGCCCAGCAATATGCACTGAACCTGTTCAAGATGGGTGCCAACGGTTACCTGAACAA
>NZ_JBFUDR010000433.1:0-5738 GCF_056404615.1 Massilia sp. P2_C2
GTCAAAACAGCTCAACATTCTACACCCGTCGGGCGTTGCCGGCTCGGCTTCGTTGTCCGATTGAGTTGGTAGAATGGGACGGGAGACACTGCCTGCACGCCGCGTGATGCCGTGTAAGGGCTCAGTAAGCGAGGGCGCCTAAGGTAACAGTCAAACTATTACTAATGTTTAAGGAGACTAGTATGGCCGAGAACGAGAACCAACAGCAGGGACTGCAGGAACACCGCGTGTTCCAGCCCTCCGAACAATTCAAAGCGCATGCCGCCATCTCCGGCATGGATGCATACCAGAAACTTTGCGACGAAGCCGCCAACGATTACGAAGGCTTCTGGGCCCGTCTGGCACGTGAAAACATTGCCTGGCATAAACCCTTCACGCAGACCCTCGACGAATCGAACGCACCGTTCTACAAGTGGTTCGCCGATGGCCAGCTGAACGTGTCGTATAACTGCCTCGACCGTCAGATCGAGAACGGCAACGGCGACAAGACGGCGATCATCTTCGAAGCGGACGATGGCCAGGTCACCCGCGCCACCTACCGCGAGCTGCACGAGCACGTCTGCAAATTCGCCAACGGCCTGAAGTCGCGCGGCATCAAGAAGGGTGACCGCGTCATCATCTACATGTCGATGTCGATCGAAGGCGTGGCCGCGATGCAGGCCTGCGCGCGCATCGGTGCGACGCACTCCGTCGTGTTCGGCGGCTTCTCCGCGAAGTCGCTGCAGGAGCGCATCATCGACGCCGGCGCCGTCGCCATCATCACGGCCGACGAGCAACTGCGCGGCGGCAAGGCGCTGCCGCTGAAAGCCATCGTCGACGAGGCGCTGGCGATGGGCGGCTGCGACACGATCCGCGACGTCATCGTCTACAAGCGCACCGGCGGCAACATCAACTTCCAGCAGGGCCGCGACCTGTGGCTGAACGACCTCGTCGACGGCCAGAGCGCACAGTGCGAGCCGGAGTGGGTGGATGCGGAACATCCGCTGTTCATCCTCTACACCTCGGGCTCGACCGGCACGCCGAAGGGCGTCCAGCACTCGACCGGCGGCTACCTGCTGTGGGCGATGCTGACGATGAAGTGGACCTTCGACATCAAGCCGGAAGACGTCTACTGGTGCACGGCCGACATCGGCTGGGTGACGGGCCATACCTACATCGCCTACGGCCCGACGGCAGTCGGCGCCACGCAGATCGTGTTCGAAGGCGTGCCGACCTACCCGAACGCCGGCCGCTTCTGGGACACCATCGCCAAGCACAAGGTCAGCATCTTCTACACGGCACCGACGGCGATCCGCTCGCTGATCAAGGCCTCGAACACGGACGAGAAGGTGCATCCGAAGAACTACGACCTGTCCAGCCTGCGCCTGCTGGGCACCGTCGGCGAGCCGATCAATCCGGAAGCGTGGATGTGGTACTACACGCAGGTCGGCGGCGAGCGCTGCCCGATCGTGGACACGTTCTGGCAGACGGAAACGGGCGGCCACATGATCACCCCGCTGCCGGGCGCGACGCCGATGGTGCCGGGCTCCTGCACGTTGCCGCTGCCGGGTATCATGGCCGCCATCGTCGACGAGGCCGGCCACGACGTGGCGAACGGGCAGGGCGGCATCCTGGTGGTGAAGCGTCCGTGGCCGTCGATGATCCGCACCATCTGGAACAACCCGGACCGTTTCCGCAGCGCCTATTATCCGGACGAGCTGGGCGGCAAATACTACCTGGCCGGCGACGGCGCGATCCGCAACAAGGACACGGGCTACTTCACCATCACGGGCCGCATCGACGACGTGCTGAACGTCTCGGGCCACCGCATGGGCACGATGGAAATCGAGTCCGCGCTCGTGGCACACCCGATCGTGGCGGAAGCCGCCGTGGTCGGCAAGCCGGACGAGACGACCGGCGAGGCGATCTGCGCATTCGTCGTGCTGAAGCAGGCGCGTCCGACCGGCGAAGACGCGAAGAAACTGGCCGCCGAGCTGCGTAACTGGGTGGGCAAGGAGATCGGTCCGATCGCCAAGCCGAAGGAAATCCGCTTCGGCGACAACCTGCCGAAGACCCGCTCCGGCAAGATCATGCGCCGCCTGCTGCGCGTGCTGGCCAAGGGTGAGACGATCAGCCAGGACGTGTCGACGCTGGAAAATCCGGCGATCCTGGAGCAGCTCAAGGAATCGGCCTGATTGTTCGATATCAACGCCGCGCCGGGATGACCGGCGCGGCGTTTTTTATCGTTCAATGTTTCGCGAACCGATTCGTAGGGTGGGCACCCCTGTGCCCACGCGTGACGTTTGCGTCATGTTGGCGTTCGCGTGGGCACGTTTCATTTGAGGCCCCCGGCCTCAAATGCCCACCCTGATATGTATTGACCCGTCAAGCTTTTTGTTCTTTTTCCTGCTTTTTGCCTGGTTGGTGCGTGATGCATCAAGCGGTAGCCCAAGGCACCGCAAAGTGGCGGGGTATGGGCTGCAAGGCCCATGCCAATCCGCTGTATCCGTGAGCTCCAAGTTAGCGTCTGGCGCGGCTACTCGGCCATGCTCAATTGGCCCGGCGAGCCGCGCCTGTAGACGTTTTACATGTTGAGTACCGGTGCATCATCCAATGCGCTTACAGCAGAACGGGCGGCGAAACGACGGTTGATCAGCCTGATATACGCGGGTTTTCGCAAGACAAGCATTCGTCGTGGAGCTGCCTCTCTCTACTGTCGAGGATCATCCTGTTGCCAGGCGCCTCCTAGGGTGGTCGAGGGTTCTCCTACCGTTGCCTATTCTGCTGTAAGCGCATTGCATGCTCATCTCCTTCGTTATGCCGAAACGCTGCGCGTCGGACCGGGTACGGCCTGTCCTATTGCCCATATGAAGCCAGCCAGCTCGCGGGCCACGGCGGCACAGGCCTGGACTTTCAGCTTGCCCCGCGCATCGAGCGTCCAGTACCGACTGCATAGCCGCTGCTGGGCCTTCCAAGCGATCTCCCGCACCGCATCGGATGTCTTCTCGGCACGGCGTTGCAACGTCCTGGTCTTGCGCGCCGGATGCCGATAGGTCCATGCCGCCTCGACCAGCACCCGTCGCACGTGTGCGTTGCCGGTCTTAGTGATGGCGCCGCGGCGCCTGTTCGTCCCGCTGGAACTTTCACTGGGCACCAGCCCCAGATAGGCCATCAGCTGCGGCGCGCCGGCGAAGCGCGACAAATCCCCAATCTCGGCCATGATGATGGCGGCCGCCAGCAGGCTGATTCCACGCAGCGCCATGAGTGCCTCGATGATGGGCCATACCGCCGATGCCTGCGCGGTACGTTCGATGTGCTCGTCGAATCCTTGCACACGCTTGATGCTGGCCTTGATGACGTCGATGTATTCCTGGAAAACAAGCTGTTGCGCCGGCTGATCGAACTTGACCGTTTCGAACCAGCGGAAGTGGGCCTGCGTCCAGTTGCTCTTGCCGGAAAATCCTTCCACGCCGTGGCGCAGCAGGAAGCCCAGCAACTGCTGCTTGGACTGCCGCTGCAAATGCTTCATGTCTTCGCGAGCCCGTGTCAGGTCCCGCAACGCTTCCTGCAGCCCGTCCGGAACCCAGATGCCACTGATTTCCCCCGCACGCAGCAAGCGCGCCAGCGACAGGCTATCTCGCCGATCAGTCTTGACGCGGTCGCCGGTCTTCTTCGGGATCAGCGAAGGCGCAACGACCTGGCAGAAGTGACCTAGCTTGGTCAACTGGCGATAGATCACATACCCGCAGCAGCCCGCCTCGTAGCACACCGACAGCTTCGCGCCGCCCTTGGCCAACTGCGTCATCAGCTTCGCTATCGCAACCGGCGTGTTGGCTATCTCGCCGTAGAAACGTGGATCGCCACCGGCACTGTCCGCAATCGAGACAGCGATCGTCGCCTTATGGACATCCAGGCCTACATATTTGCTAAACTCGTTCATGACCTACCTCCTCAATTGCGGCTCTGCGCCGAAAGGTTCACCAACCCTCAGCGTAACCCGCGTCCGTTGAGGTTGGTAGGTCAATACATTCTGTCTACCCGGCCTGGGCCTGGATCAGGCGGTCGGCCACGCCCGCATCCGGCAACATCGTGCCGAAGAACGCGACGGCGTCGCCGCGTTGTACGAGCAGCGTGGGAAAATTCTCGACGTCGAGGTCGCCGACGACGTCGGCCTGGTCTTCGACATCGATCCAGACGAAGGTCTTGTCCGGATGGCGCACGGCCAGGCCGTCGAATGCGGCGCGGTAGGAAGAGCAGGTGCCGCACCAGGCGGCGCACAGGCAGGCGACGATCCAGCCGTCGCCGTGGAGGGCGGCGGCGACCTGGTCGCGGGTATCGGGCTCGAGGGTGAGGCTGGACATGGGCAGGATTTTACAACGGTTCCGTGCTTTTGGACGGCCGGGCCGCCGGGTTACAATACGCCATGCCTATCATCCTCGCAATCGAAACCTCGTCCGAGCTGGCGTCCTGCGCTTTATTGAACAGCGCGGCCGGCGCGGATGCTACCGCAGTTCCCACGGTCATTACGCGCGAAACGTCCGGCGTGCGCACGCACAGCCAGTCCGTCCTGCCGATGGTGCAGGAACTGTTGCTTGAAGCCGGCGTCACGCTCGCCGACTGCGACGCCATCGCGTTCGGCGCCGGCCCCGGCTCGTTTACGGGCGTGCGCACGGCGTGCGGCGTGGCCCAGGGGCTCGCGTTCGGCGCCCGCAAGCCGGTGCTGCCGCTCGTCACGCTGGAAGCGATGGCCGAAGCCTGCCGTGCCCGCACCGGCGCGACCGAGGTGATCGCCGTGCTGGATGCGCGCATGGGCGAGGYCTACTGGGCGCAGTACCGCTGGAACGGCGAATGGCAGATCGTGCGCGAGCCCGCACTGTGCGCCCCGGGCGACGTTGCACCCGAACCGGTCGCAGGGCTTGCCGCCTGCGGCAACGGCTTCGCCGCGTATCCGGCCGCGTTCGCCGCGCAAGACTGGGCCGCCGGCGCGCATGCCGCGGGTCTTGTCGACCTTCTTCCGCATGCGCGCGAATTCGTCCAGCTGGGCGTGGCCGCCCTGGCCGCGGGCCGCGCCGTGCCGGCCGACGAGGCGCAGCCCCTGTACCTGCGCAACAAGGTCGCGTACACGAGCGCGGAACGCCAGGCCATCAACGCGGCCAAGGCAGGGACGCAACAGGTCGCGCCATGAACGACGCCGCGGGCCTCGAGCTGCGCCCGATGGTCGTGGACGACGTCGACGACGTGTATGCCCTCGAATGCAGCGTCTTCCCGCATCCGTGGAGCCGCGCGAACTTCGTGGACTCGCTGGCGAGCGGCTACGACGCCTGGGTACTCAAGGAGCCCGGAGGCGCGCTGGCCGGCTATTTCCTGCTGATGTATGCGCTGGACGAAGCCCACCTGCTCGACGTGGCCGTCGCGGCGGGGCGCCACGGTACCGGCCTGGGACGCTATCTGCTGGACCGCATCGCGGCCCGCGCGCGCGCGCAGGACATGGCATCGATCCTGCTCGAGGTGCGCCCGTCGAACGTGCGCGCGCTGCAGGTGTACCGGCGCTACGGCTATGCGGAGATCGGCCGCCGCAAGGGTTATTATCCCGCGCACGAAGGCCGGCGCGAGGATGCGATCGTGATGAGGTATGTGTTATGAACGGTGTCAGCGAACGCGACGCCATTTTCCTGAACGAGATGGGCCTGGGCCCGTTGTGGCAGTTGCGCACGGCGCCGGTGCCGGAACCCGTCGCGGCTGCAGCGGCACCGGCACCG
>NZ_JBFUDR010000434.1:0-3999 GCF_056404615.1 Massilia sp. P2_C2
TGTTGATGGCGGACCCGTACAAGGAATTGATGCCCGAGGTGACCGACGTGAAGGACCTCGGCAGCGGCGTCATCCACGGCGTGGAATGCGACCATCTCGCTTTCCGCACGCTCGAGGTCGACTGGCAGATCTGGATCGCCCAGGGACCGAACCCGTATCCCTGCCGCTACACCATCACGAGCACGAAGGTGGCCGGGGCGCCGGAATACAGCCTCGACATCTGGTCGTGGAAGACCGGCACGGCGGTGGCCGCCGATGCGTTCAAGGTGGCGATCCCGGCGGGCGCGCAAAAGCTCACACCGGAAAAAGTCCAGGAACTGAGCGATATTCCGGGCATCTTCAAACCCGCAGGCAACTTGGCGAAAGGACACCCATGAAGATACTGAAGCGGTTCGGGCCGGGCCTGCTGGCGCTGCTTGCACTGGTGCTGGCGCTCGAGGTGGCCCGGCAGGCCGGCATCCGTCACGCGGCCAGTTTCGTGACGCCGGCCGCGGCCGTGGTCGGGCGTCCGCTGACGCCCGTCAGCTATGCCGGTGTGGCGCGCCGCACGGCAAGGCGTTGCGCGGCCGGCGTCTATTATTGTTGAGCGTCCATCGATGCCCGCACGTCGATGAGCGCCTGCTGGCTCAGCGTGAGCGTGCCTTCCTTTTCAACATAGTGACATCTATAAAATGGTGAATGCTCAGCAAAACGTGTCGCTTCATTGGCTAATTTCTGAGCTCACCTCGACTTTCGGAATACCGATGACCGAGATATTCAGGCACCCGATCGTCTCGCGCCAGAACCCAACTGAAGCCGAAAGCGCCATGGTACTAACCTTCTAGAAAGTAATCCCATTAGTCAGCACCGTACCGAGCCTCTTGCTGCTGGAAGAACGACTTGACCAAGCCCGGCAGTTTTTGAATGCGCCGCAAGGCGCCAAGCGCAAGCTTCTTCATGTCCGCCTTCTCTTGCACGAATTGCTTGCTGACCTGACGCTTCACGCGGGCCCACACCTGCTCATCGGGATTGAGGTGCGGCGAATACGGCGGCAGATAGAACAGCTTGAGCATGCCATCGAGGCTGTCGACATATTCACGGACGAGCTTGGACTTGTGAATCGAATGGCCATCGACGATGACAAAGACAGGCCTGGTAGCACCGATCATCAAGCGCTTGAGGAACTCTTTGAACACGAATGCATCGACCGTACCCTCATGGATCATGAATCGGAAATCGCGGCGTGGACTCACTGCTGAAATCATGTTGAAAGAGAAGCAACGTCCAGTCACTGACACCACCGGCGTTTCGCCGACTGGCGCCCATGTCGTGCCGGTGTGGTAGTCGGATCGAATGCCGGCTTCGTCAGCGAAATAGATGTTCGCGCCGGTGGCTTTCGCTTCCGCTTTGATGGCCAGGTACGTTTCGCCTTCCCACTGCCGGACCCGCGCCGGATCTTGCTGCCAAGCCTGGTACAGCGGTTTCTGCGCGGAGAAGCCGAGCAATTTCATCACGCGCCGAACCGACTCCAACGACAGCGTTTTTCCAAACTCACGGTTGATCAATTCGCGCAACAGCGACAGCGTCCACAGGCCAAACTCGAACTTGAACTGCTGCGGCGTATTGTCCTTCACAGCCCGGGCAATCCACCGCATTTCCTCTGCGCTGATCTTCGGCGGACGGCCAGGAATCGGCTTCGCCAGCAAGGCGTTTTGGCCGCCGTCCGCGAACTTCGCCAGCCAGTCATACACGGTGCGGATATTCAGACCGAACGCGTTGGCCACGTCCGCTACAGCCTGGCCTTCGCGCACAGCCTTGACCGCTTGTTGGCGCAATACCTGAAGCGTGTGGTGATCCAGTTTACGGCCGTCAGAAGTTCGTTTGAATTTCATTCAAGCAGTATACAGGAGCTGGGACTACTTTCTAGAAGGTTAGTAATCGTCTCACTCATCTTTGCCGTGACGGCAAGCGCATCGGTAGCTACATAGCCTCGACCTCCGTCAACAAAGGCCAATTTGGGCCTTGCGGTGACTCGACTCCCATCAAAAAGTCGCGTAAAGTGTTTTATTTGCAAGAGAACTACTGGACGGCAGAACTATGCGAATCACAACTACGCTGCACAATGGTCGACTTCGAACATTCGTTCAACCATCCAAAACGCGGAGCTCAAGTTTTTCTTAACTGACCAAATGATCGCTATTCGTAAAGGAGATTAAATGAAAATTGATCGGGAAGTTTTTAACTCAAAAGATGAGCTGGTTTCCCCCGCAACCTTCAATGCTTGTATGAACGCGCATGGTCTATATCATTCACGTCAATTCGTTCTTCGACTGAGTCCACTTAATCACCAATTGATGAAAACACTAGAGGGCAAGCAGATTGTTCGCATCTCTGAAGTTGGTGAAAAGGTAATTCAGGCATATTCTACGTATGTACACGAAAATATTCATTGGTGGCAGCATAAAGGATCAATTAGCGGATTTATTCGAAGCTCTGTCTATCTTGCTTTTAGTCACGTCAACATGGATCACTTAAAAGAACTCACCTCGATTACTGGGCCGATAAAGCCAGTTTTTAAATGGTGGGACGCGGCGCAGCGACGTGGAGAATATTCAGGCACAAGAGCGGAATTCCTGAGTAATACGATCATCAACAACTTTTTGGATATTGAGTTCTTTCTTGCTCAGACTTATAACTCTGAGATTTTGAGAAGCATCGCTCAACATCCATATTTTGAATCCGTAGCACATTGCACTTGGATCGCATACTCCCACGTGGTCAATGATATCGCATTCAATATCGATAAGAAAAAAATCATATTTCCGGAAACGGAGGGCTGGGAAGACAATTTTGCAGATTGCCGAGCACGCGAAATAACGGGTCATTATTATGGTTCACCCATATGCCTAACGCAGGTTGGATTAATTGATATCTTGGAAGGCCAAGCTCGAATGATCCAACTTCAGTACTTATGCTTTGGAAAAGGTGGACTAAGTCTGGCGTCAGCTAGAGACCAAGGTTATTTTAAAGCCGAATATGGCCGTGCTTTTGATTTTTTTCTCAGTAGAATTGGGGTGGGAGAGCCCATGGATATGAATGATCCGTTAATCGCCCTCTTTCTTCTTCTATGTGATATCGCCCTTAATCCAGATGAAGGTTTCTTAAAGCAGATCCGAGATTACGAAAACTTCCATAAAGAAGTAGATCCTGGATATAGGTTTATGATTTTATGTGGGGCGATTGCCGTCGATCTTCCTCATCTTAAGGAGTTTATTAAAAATTATACTAAAGAAGAATACATTGTGGCCGCAGGGCAAATATGTGATGCGTGCGGCTATTCGAGTCCCTACGAAATCGCCTTGGAAATTTCCTCCTGGGAAGACAGGAGTGAAGAGGTTTTTCGGCTAATGACCGAACATAAGGAGTTTAAATTCGGGGCGCCAAATCCGGCCACAAGAATACTGCTTTCCGAATTAATTTCCTTTTGTAAAGATAAATCAAGCGCCCCCCATTTCTTCTGTTGGCCCGGTGCATGGCTAGCAGGAACAAAAACAAAAGATGAATATAATGCTTTATGGCTTAAGAATTTGGCTCTGTATTCGGATCAGGGTAATAGTGATACGATTGTTCCAAGAGAAATTCAAGGCTGCACGAATGAGGCAGTTAACGAGGCATTCAATAATTTCTATGGAGCAGTTATGGGGTATGATTTCATGCGTCAGTGGATTTATAATGAAGGGGGGTTTAATATAGATTACAAATGGCTAATTCAGCTCGATGATCCAGAAGAACTTCGTGTAGAGGTGCGCAAGTTCATATATAAGCAGTTCGGTGTTAATGTCTCCGATTTTTCTTATATATAATTGTAGGAAAATATGGCGGTAAGCTGGAACTTTTCTGTATATTTACCCACTCTAAATGTACGGACGTCAGYGGAGGAGGTTGGTGGACGAGCAAGGCGAGGAAGATGTAAACAGACACAGCCCGCACGTGCGGGCTGTGTTTAGACCAGAGGAGTGT
>NZ_JBFUDR010000435.1:0-3976 GCF_056404615.1 Massilia sp. P2_C2
GGTCTTCTTCGCTGATGTATTCGAACATCTTGACCACACGCATGACGCCCGACACGCCCTGCGCGACGTCGGCGGCGATATTGCCTTCGCGCTGGGTCACGAGGCCCATCAGGTAGACGGTGCCGCGCTCCGTCACGACCTTGAACGACGTGGCGGACACGGTTTTCTTGTCGGCCAGGCTGAGTTTCACCTTGCTGGTGATCAGCGTATCGCTGGAGCGCGAGGTGTAGCTCGACGGGCCGGAGATTTCCAGCTCGTTCATGACGGCTTCGACGTTCGAGATGCCGCGCACCTCGTTTTCGACGGCGCGTTTCATCGCCTCGTCGCGCACTTCACCGGTCAGCAGCACCTTGCGGTTATAGCTGTTGATGTTGACGTGGCCCGCGTCGCCGACGATGCTGCCCATGCGGGCTTCGGCTTTCACGGCGATTGCCTTGTCCTCGGTCTGCGCGCCCAGCGTGCGGCGGTCGGCCGTTGCCATGGCGCCGCTGACGGCGGCACCCGCGACGACCGCGACGCAGCCTTGCAGCGAAGACAGCAGGGCCACGCACAGCACGGCTTTCGACAGGGGACGCAGCACGGCGCCGGGGTTAATTTGCATCTTCTTCTCCGAACAGGGCGACGTCCAGGCCGTCGCAGATACTGTGGATCGCCACCAGGTGCACTTCCTGGATGCGCGCGGTGCGGGAATGCGGTACGTTGATGTGGACGTCGGCGTCGGTCAGCATTTGGCCCAGCTTGCCACCATCCTTGCCCGTCAGGGCGACGACGCGCATTTCGCGTTCCAGCGCGGCTTCGACGGCGGCCACCACGTTGCCCGAATTGCCGGACGTAGAAATCGCCAGCAGGATGTCGCCGGCCTGGCCGAACGCCTGCACCTGCTTGCTGAAGATTTCGTTGAAGCTGTAGTCGTTGCCGACGGCCGTGATGATCGACGTGTCGGTGGTCAGTGCGATCGCCGGCAGCGGGAAGCGCTCGCGCTCGAAGCGGCCGACCAGTTCGGCGGCAAAATGCTGCGCATCGCCGGCCGAGCCGCCGTTGCCGCAGGCAAGAATCTTGTTGCCATTGGAAAGCGCATTGAACATCAGCTCAATCGCTTGAGAAATCGGTTGTGCGAGAAGAGTCGCCGACTTCATCTTGAGTTCGGCGCTTTCCTGGAAATGGGCGAGGATGCGTTGAGTATTCATGGTCGAAGATTATAGTGCAGTGGCAATGCCCGGCGATCAAGCCCGGCAAAAAATGCTTACACTTAAAGGTCTTCAGGACCCTGCTTCGATGGCATTCCTTAACCATTCGATATCATTTCCGTCGATGGCGACGACATCGATGCGGCAGGGCGGCATCCGGCTGAGACCTTGCAAATACACTTGCGCGGCGCGCACGACGCGGCGGATCTTGGCCGGGCCGATGCTGGCCGCCGCACCGACCTGGGCCCCGGCCGCGCGCTGGCGCACTTCGACGAACACGAGTGTGGCGCCGTCGCGCAGGATCAGGTCGATTTCTCCGAGTTTGCACCGGAAATTCGCTTCCACCAGCACGAGACCGTGGCGCTGAAGATACTCCAGCGCCGCATCTTCCCATTGCCGCCCCTGTTCCTGCTTGCGCGACAAACGGGTTGGCCACATATCAGCGCTCGCCGGCGACGGGCTCGAACGTGCCGTTGCGGACGACAACGGCCGCCTCCCGCCGCCGCAGTTCGAGCCGGCCGCCGGGGTTGGCCATTGCATCCAGCCGGCCCGTGACGCCATCCATGCCGAATGGCGCGCCGGCCCGCAGCGCCAGTTCGCGCGCCACGCGGAAGGCGTCGATGCCGAGGGCATACAACCGGTCCATGTCGAGCGGCTGTTCCGGGGCCAAAGGGCGCGGATAGAGCATCACGGCCGGATCGTCGGGCAGCACGATCCACGGCAGGTCGAGGATGCGTACGCCGTCCAGCGGGGACGCGCCGGGTTCCGTTGCGCGGCCCGGATTCGCGGCGCCACCGCCGTAGCAGGGGATCGCGGTTGTCATGGTGGTGGTGCCGGCGCGCACGGCACGCAGCGAAGTGCCGTCGAGCGCGGCGAACAACAGGTCCGGCGGGTCGATCTCCAGTTTTTGCTTCAGTTCCGCGATGGCCGCCTTGCCCGCCTCGCCGGATGGCACGGCGAAGCGCTGGTTCGTGTGGCCCAGTTCATTCCAGCGCGCCTCGAAGGCGCCGGCCGCGCGTTGCGCCCAGGCCGCGTTGCCCGTGAGGATGATGGCGCGTCCCTGCGGATGCTCGCGCGCGGCCCACTCGGCCACCTGTTTCGCCTCCTCTTCGATCGACAGCCCTGCCACGAGCATCAATCTCGGCACGGCCGCGTGGCCTTCCGGCACGCTCAGCGCGACGGTCGGCCGCGTGACGGCGTCGCTGTCAGCCAATGCCGCGACGGCGGAACGTGCCAGCGGCCCGACGACGATGTCGCTGGCAGCTGCCGCGCGCGTGTACGCGTCGAGCACGTCGCGCGGGGCGTCGCCCGTGGGAATGACCTCGACCTTGAAGCCGGTACCGTCGCGTTCCATGCCGGCCATGAAGCCGGCGCGTACGGACTCGGCGGCCGCCGCCAATGTGCCCGAACGCATCGGCAGCAACAGCGCGATGCGCACAGGCGCCGCCGGCTGTGCAGCCGGCTGGACGGGATCGGTGTCTTGCGGTTTGGCGGGCTTCGGCTGGATCGCGGGATCGTCCGGTGCGGCGGCGAAGGCAGCGGCCAGCGTCGTGCCGGCCGTGCGCGAGAAGGCGATCGTGCGCGCGGCGACCGGACGCGCACTTGTGTTTGCGTCCACGGACGCGCACAATCGCTGCGGCCCGGTGCCGACGAGGCATACCAGCGCGACGAGAAGAATATTCATCCGCATCCGTTACCCCACATGACAGAAACCCAGTCCAGCCAGATCGCCCAACTGCCCGTCATGGGCGAGGCCGCCCAGCAGTCCTATCCTACTGCAACGCTTTACGTTGTCGCCACACCTATCGGCAACGTCACCGACATCACGTTGCGCGCCCTGCACGTGCTGTTGCTGGCCGACGTGGTGGCCTGCGAGGACACGCGCAAGACCGGTGCGCTGCTGACGCGCTTCGGCCTGAACAAGCAGATGGTCGCCGCGCACCAGCACAACGAGCGCGAGGTCGCCGAGAAGCTCATCACGCGCCTGCGCGCGGGCGAACGCGTGGCGCTCGTGTCCGACGCCGGCACGCCGGCCGTGTCCGATCCGGGCGCGCGCATCGTCGACGCCGTGCGCGACGCCGGCCAGCTGGTCGTGCCAGTGCCGGGCTCATCGGCTGCGATCGCGGCGCTGTCGGCGAGCGGCCTCGTGAACGACCGCTTCTATTTTGTCGGCTTCCTGCCCGCAAAGGCGAAGCAGCGTGAAACGGAACTGGCCGCGCTCAAGCCCGTGCCGGCGACGCTCGTGTTCTATGAGGCACCGCATCGCATCATCGACTGTGTGGAATCTCTCGTCGCCGCATTCGAGCCGACGCGCCAGGTCGTGTTCGCGCGCGAGCTCACCAAGCTGTTCGAGGAAATCCACCGCTGCCCACTGGCCGACGCGCTGGCGTGGGTGAAGGCGGACGCGAACCGCGAGCGCGGCGAATTCGTCGTGCTCGTCGAGGGCGCCGCGGCGGACGACGATGCGGACGACGCCGAGGCCGAGCGCGTGCTGCGCATCCTGCTGGACGAGTGTTCCGTAAAACAGGCGGCCAGCCTGGCCGCGCAGATCACGGGGAAGAAAAAGAATGCGCTGTACGAGCGCGCGCTGCAGATCAAGGGCGAGGAATAGGCCCGGCTACCACTTGCAGCCGCTGTCCTTCTTGTCCATCGCGAGGAAGATCGGCGCCAGCAATCCTCCGGGCACGCCATCCTTGCAATCCGGCCGCTTGGCCGCCTTGATCGCCCGTTCGAACTTGCTTTCCGTTTGCAGCTGCGGCTTGGGCAGGCGTTCGAGCGCCGTGCCCACC
>NZ_JBFUDR010000436.1:0-3933 GCF_056404615.1 Massilia sp. P2_C2
CAGTACAGCGAGCATCGCAGGCCGAATCTGCAACGCGCAGCAGGTTTTGCGACGTGTTCGTTACTCTTCCAGCATCTTCAGGGCACTGTTGAGGCTCGTGCGCATGCGGTTGAACGAGCGACCTAGGCCGCTGATTTCGTCACTACCCTTGACGTCGAATTCCTCGGCCTCGAACTTGCCCATGCTGACCTCGTCGGCCACGTTGGCCAGGCGCTTGATGCGGCGCGTGACGAACAGGTGCACCATCACGTTGAGCGCGATGAAGACGGCGACGAACACGCCGAACAGCGACAGCATGAAGGTCTTGAAGATGGCATTGGCGCGCGCCAGCGGCACGGCCATCGGCACCGAGATCACCTGCGCGCCGACCACTTCGTTCAGCTTCCAGCCGAAACCGTTGTTCGGACCGTAGATGTCGACCATGGTCTTGGGCGCCTCGGCCGCCGTCGTGTGGCAGCCCAGGCAGACCGGGTCCTTGATCTGCAGCGGACGCGCGATGTACAGGCTATGACCCGTCGCGGTGTCGCGCTCGCCGACGAACTCCTTCATGTCGGTCTTGTTGCGCAGCGTCTGGATGACGTCCACTTCCCAGTCCGACGCCTTGTCGCGCAGGTTGGTCGGGTTCAGCGTCGCTTCCTTGTACGAGAAGTCGGGGTAGGACTTCAGGATCACGTTCAGGTTCTCGACGGCGGAATACGACGGCACCGACTGCGGGTGGAACTCGAACTTCATCTGGTTTTTCAGCAGCGGCTGGATCTGGCTTGCGGTGTAGCCGCGCACGCTCTTGGCCGCTTCCAGCAGCAGGCGGGCGTTCTGCAGCGTTTCCTCGCGCGCGCTCTCCTTGAGCAGCCGGTCCGCGACGACGCCGGCGGCGAGGAAGCCGACGGCAAAAATGGACACGAACACAAGGTTGAATTTGGCGGCGATCGACAGTTTCATGTTTTACTCTCTCCTGATTGAATTCATGGACCCGGCGTCAGAACAGCGTACTGTTCGACGCCCTGGCCGGGTGCAGCACCGGCTTCCAGTCGGGGCTCTGGCCGAGGGCGCGGTCGAGCTGCGTGCGGAAGTCGGCATCGGACAGGCGCGGGCGGAAGCGCGCCACGAAGCGCCGGCGTGCCGGCAGGGTCGACGCGAGCCACGCCTCGACGTCGGCGTACTCCGCCTCGCGCTGCTTCTTCGGCTGGACCTTGCCCGCGTTGGCCACGTCCGGCGCGCGCGCCAGGTGGTCGCGGAAGCCCGGCGGCAGCGCGGCCACGAAGGCCCGCGGCGGCCGGCCCGCCACCGGCTGCGGCTTGCCGGCTTCGAGGCCGGCATACTGTTCGGCGCCCAGCTTGAGCACGGTGCCCGCTTTCCCCTTCTCGTCCATGCGCGCCACCTGCTGCTCGCCCTCTTCCGCGAACACGGCCTCCAGCCCATCGCCCGCATGCACGATCGTGGAACCCGACGGCACGGTCACCTGCAGCGCGGGCGTGACGACGGTCGCGCGGCGCCCCTTCGCGGCCACCTTGATCCAGCCCTGCAGCAATTCCATCTCGACGGGCGACCTGCCGTCCGGCACCAGGTTCGCGACGAGCGCGCGGCTGTGCGGGCCCAGCGCCACGATGGCGTCCGGCCCGGCTTCGACCTGCGCGCCGGCGTCGCCCGTCTCGAGAATGTCGTCCTTCTGCACGGCGACGCCGCTGCCCGCGTCGTACACCGTCGCGCCGCGGATCAGGCGCGGCGGCTGGTCGGCCAGCGTGAGCACGGCACGCGGCGCGGATTGTACCTGCGCCTGGCCGACGCAGGTCGCCAGCATCAGGCAGGCAAGAACGAGACGGTCACGCATGGCATCCTCAATTGATCTTGACCAGCGCGCCTTCGATGGTCATGACGGCGCCGGACTTCACCTGCATCATCGCGCCGGCCTTGATTTCCATGTTGGCGTCGGACTGGACGGCGATTTCCACCGACTTGATCGTGATCTTGGCCGGCTCGATCTTGATGCTGCTGCTGCCGACCTTCAGCTCGATCGACGTATTGGCCTCGACGACGATCTTGTTGCCCACCTTGACGCTCTGATTGTTGTCGACCTTGCGCGTCTCGTCGTTCTTGACCGTCGTGGACAGGTTGTTGTCGATGGCGACCGTCTGGTCGTTCTTCACGTGCACCTTGCGGTCGTGGTCCACCTCGAGGCTCTGGTCGTTGGCGATCTGGATCGTCTGGTCGCCCTTGTCCTTCTTCTCGAAGCCGACCTTCAGCGTGTCGTTGTTCTTCACGACGCGGTTGAAATCCTTCTCGGCCTGGATGAAGATTTCCTCGCTGTCCTTCTTGTCCTCGAAACGGATCTCGTTGAAGCCGCCGCCGCCTTTCGACGTGTTCGACTTGATGGTCGAGCGGGTCTGGTTGTCCGGCAGCGTGTACGGCGGCATGGCGTCGCCGTTGTAGACGCAGCCCGTCACGAGCGGCCGGTCCGGATCGCCCTCCAGGAAGCTGACGACGACCTCCATGCCGATGCGCGGCACGAACATCATGCCCCAGCCCTTGCCGGCCCAGCCCTGCTGCACGCGCACCCAGCACGAGCTGGTCTCGTCCGTCTTGCCCAGGCGATCCCAGTGGAACTGCACCTTGATGCGGCCGTACTTGTCGGTCCAGATCTCCTCGCCCGCCTTGCCGACCACCATCGCGGTCTGCGGTCCCTGCACGAACGGCTTGCGCGCCGTCGCCGGTGCGCGGTAGCTGTGTTCCTTGCCGATCGCCTCGAAGACGCAGCGGAAGTCGAGGCTGTCGCGCTTGCCGTCCGAGTGGTATTCGACGCCGGTGATCTCGGTCTCGGCCGACGTGACCAGGAAGGCGCGGTTCTGGTCGTCGCGCGGATGCTCGGACAGCGTGAACAGCGCACCCGTCGTCAGTCCGCGCGCATTGCCGGCCGCCTCGATCCGTTCGCCCTGTCCGTGCAGGGCTTCCATGCGCGCCCGCGCATAGCCGTTGCCGGTGTTCGCCACGGTGTAGCGGCCGGGGTAGTCGTAGTGTTCGTAGCTCTGCTGGCTGAACGGTGCCGCCACGTTGGCCTTGACCAGCAGGCCGCCGCTGGTGCTGGACGACGCCTTCTCGAAATCGAAGTCGTTCAGCACCATCACGCTCGGCTGGATCTCGCCGCCCGGATTCAGGCGCGTCACGGCTTCCTCCAGCGGGTCGCGCGCGGTTTCCTCGTCGCGGAACCGGATGGTGTCGTAGCCGTCCGTCGTCGCATGCGCGCCGTAGCCGTCGGCCAGCACCATCGTGTGCTTGCCGTCCGCATGCGTGAAGTAGAAATAGATACCCTCTTCTTCCAGCAGCCGGCAGACGAAATTGAAGTCGCTCTCGCGGTACTGGACGCAGTATTCGCGCGCCGCCGGCGTCGACGACAGCAGGCCGTCGTCGAGCGCGATCGCCCCGCCGTACTCGCCGGTGACGGCCTTGACGATCTCGAGTACCGTCTTTTCCTGGAAGATGCGGCAATTGGTGGCACGCGTCAGCAGCCACAGGGCCGGATGCACGATCGCGAAATAGGATGGCTTGCCGTCGCGCCAGCCCTGGTAGGCGAAGCGCGTCACGATGCCGTGGAAATGGCGCTTCCCGCCTTGCGGCAGGTCGACGCTCACGGTCATGTCCGTGCCGAGGACGTCGGCGATCTTGATGTCGCTGCGTTCGGATGCCAGCTCGATGCGAAACTCCGACAGGCGTCCCAGTGCCTCGCTGCACTGCATGCGCTTGAACAGCAGCACGTCGTCGCCGAGGGCGGTCTTGACGGCGACTTCGCGGTGGGTTTGGGTAGGCAGGATGGGCATGCGCGGCTCGTTAGGGAATCATGGTCTTGACGGTACCGGCGTTGGTGAAGCCGATCACGCCGCCCCAGTTGCACATGCACTTGGAGACGTTGTCGAGCGCCGGCATGTTGGCGATGAGGACCGT
>NZ_JBFUDR010000437.1:0-3903 GCF_056404615.1 Massilia sp. P2_C2
CTCCTTTTTCATCCTTGCCGCCAGCCTCGTGCTGGGCGGCTGTGCCAGTACCGGCCAGGTCAACCTGGCCGAGGTGCGGCAATTCGCTGACGCCTCGGCGCGCCTGGGCGGCTATGGTGAGTTGTCGCGCCGCTACCGCGACACCTACGAGCGCGAACAACCCTATCTGTCGCCGGCCGCCGACCGCATCGCCAAGGAAAACGACGCGCGCCGGCGTGCCGTGTACGACGACTTCGTCAGCCTCCAGAAGACCGTCGTGCTGTACATGCAGACGCTCAGCGTGCTGGCCGGCGATACGCGCTACGACCTGTCCGACCGCATCGACGACCTCGGCAGCGGCCTCAAGGCGAACGCGGAATCGGGCCTGCAGCAGCGTCAGATCGCGGCCTACACGTCGCTGTCGCGCCTGCTGACGCGGGTGATCGCGTCCGGCTACCAGAACCGCAGCGTCGAAACGATGGTGCGCGACGGCGATGCCGATGTACAAGTCCTGCTGGAAGCGATGATCGCCCTGACCCGACTGTATGCAAAAACCAACGACAACGAAAAGAAGACCGTGCTCGGCATCTTCGACGTCGAGATCCCGTTCTCTACCAAGACATCCGACCGCATGCTCGTGACCCTGGCCAAGGTCCATTACCTGAACAAGTCGACGGAATACAAACTGGTCGACAAACGCTATGACCTGGCGCTCCAGGGGTTGACCAAGGTCGCCCAGGGCCACCAGAAACTACGCGAAAACATCAATAACCTGCACGGCGATGAGGTGCGCAAGATGCTGCTCACCTATGCACGCGACCTGACCCATCTGCGCGACGCCCTGTCCGACTGAACGCACGAGGAGAGACCATGGCACACGACGAGAAACCCCAGCCGATAGCCGGCAAGCCCGCAGTGGCGCCCGCAACCCCGCCCATGGCCCCGCCGCCGCCCGGTCCGGCCGAGGCGCTGGCGACCGCGCACCAGGTCGAGGAACTGGGCGACAAGCTGTCCGACTGCGCGGACAGCATCCACCAGCGCGTCATGCGCGACATCCGCCGCCACCAGGGCCAGGACGTGCCGGAATCGGAACAGGCGGCCGCGCGCGCCCTGCTGGACGCCGAAACGGAGCTGCGCCAGCGCGCCAACCGGCTGTATGCGGACGCGGCCGCCTGCATCGTGTCGTCGCTGGGGCAGCCGCAGCAACACCTGATCCAGCTGACGGTGGACGCCGCCGACAAGATCCGCCGCATCACGCGTATCGGCGACGGCATCACCCTCGTCGCGCGCCTGCTGGGGCTGGCGGCTGCGGCCAGCACGGGCCAGGTCATGCCCATTCTTGCCGCCATCAATGCGCTCAAGGTGCAAATCGACGTCGTCGCCGTCGACAATGCGCCCGCCCCGCCGCCGGCGCCATCCGAGCCCGCCGCGTCCGCCTGACCGTTCCGCCACCTGTGCCGTACCACGGCATGCGGCGGTATATGCATCGCCCGATGTTCCGCGTTACACTGGTACCGCCACCTCGGCATCGGCGGCATCCAATGACACGAACGAAGGGGACATCATGATCGCCAATCCGCACGTCGAGTCCGGCGGCTGCCGCGCCGGCATCTTCCGTCACGCCCGTCGTTACTGCGCTGTAACGGTGCAGCCGGCCCCGTGAGCGCGGCGGCATCATGGAATCCCTCACGCCCGAGCAGCTGGCGCTGCTCAAGACGATGCTCGAACGCCGCCTCGCCGACCTGGCGCGCGTCGAACAGGTGCAACAGGACACCGGAGAATTGCCCGTGGACGAGGTCGAAACCTCGCCGCTGGACCGCGCCACGGCCCGCCTGCTGAACGATCTGACGCGCGAAGCGGCCGGTCACCACTCCGCCGAGATGCGCCAATTGCGCCAGGCCCTCGCCCGGTTCGACGATGGCAGCTATGGCTTTTGCGAGGAATGCGGCCAACCGATCGGCGCGTCGCGCCTGCTGGCACGGCCGGAGGCGCGCCTGTGCATCGATTGCCAGACGCGGGCCGAGCGGCGCTGAAGGGCGCAGCCGCAATCGCCGGCCGCGCGCCCCAATGGCCGGCCGCGCGCCGCTTCAATACATGTGCTGGCCGCCGTTGATGGCCAGGTTGGCGCCCGTCAAGAAACCGGCGTCTTCGGAGACCAGATAGGCGACGAGGCCGGCGATCTCGTCCGGCTCGCCCAGGCGGCCCATCGGGATTTGCGGCAGGATCTTATCGTTCATCACGTCGCTCGGCACCGCCTCGACCATCTTCGTGCGCAGATAGCCGGGCGATACCGTATTCACGGTCACACCGTGGCGCGCCATTTCCAGCGCCAGCGCCTTCGTGAAGCCATGCATCCCGGCCTTGGCTGCCGAGTAATTGGTTTGGCCAAAGGCCCCTTGCTGGCCATTGACGGACGAGATATTGATGATGCGGCCCCAGCGCTGCGCCATCATCGGTTCGATGGCCTGCTTGCTCATGTTGAACACGCTGTCGAGGTTGGCGCGCAGCACGGCGAGCCAGTCTTCGTGCGCCATCTTGCGCAGGCTGCGGTCGCGCGTGATGCCCGCATTGTTGACCAGCACGTCGAGCCGGCCCATCTCGGCCAGCAGTTTCTGCATCATCCACTCGCAATCGCCGTAGTCGGTGACGTCGACGCGATACGTCGTGAAGCGGTACCCATCGTCCCTCTGGGCGGCCAGCCACGCGTCAGGCGTGGCATTGCCGGGCGAATACGTCGCCGCCACGCGGAACCCCTCCGCATGCAAGCGCCGGCAGATCGCCGTCCCGAGTCCCCCCATTCCTCCAGTCACCAAGGCTACTTTGTTATCGTGCATGGTTTCGTCGTCCTGTCATCAAACCTGCCGCGCCGGGTGCGCAGCACGAAATACCGAGTCTAGGGCGATGAACAAAGTTGTTCTTGATGAAACGCAAAAGGGACAGTTCAGTAAATGCTCAGTGAATAATGTCAGGCACACTGGTGGGATCGAAGTCGGCCCAGTCGCCGTCGACGATATTGCCCTTGGCCCGTTCGATGTGATGGGCACCCAGGTCGCGCAGCAGGTCGACGGCGCGCTGCTCCAGGCCGGTGTCGTCGAAGGCGACGGCCACGACCATGCCGGCGGGACGGTTCTCGATGGGCGCATGGCCACCCGCCTCTTGCTCACCGGACTCTTTCATCTTGGAAAAACTGAACAGCGAGCCCAGATGGGCTCCGAGGAGGCCACCGACCACCGGCCCCAGCGGTCCGGTCACGGGCGCCGTCACGGCACCGGCGACCATCCCGACGGCGGCACCCACACCGGCGCCCTCCGCCACGCCGATCGGCGATTCCTTCGCGCCGGGCGAATGGATGTTGTCGCCGCCGATGGGGGTCAGGTCGTGCTGGCCCGGCTGGCTCAGGTAGAAACCGCTGACGCGCTCGCGCGAAAAACCGGCGTCGATCAGGGCGTGGCGTGCCCGCTCGACTTCGTCCTGCAGCTGGAAATGCCCTGCGATGATCGTGGACATGGGTGACCTCCTGCGTCGACTGTGCGTATGCGTGCCATCATGCCGCCCGCCGGGCTGGGCCTCTGTTCGCGAGCGCACGCAGCGAGGCTGCTAGCGCCACTGTCCATAGACCACGCCCAGGTGCTCCGGTTCCGGTGCCGGCGCGGGAAGCCATGCGCGTGGATCCACGCGGTAATATGACTCGAACTCGGCATACAGATCCGGATGGCGCGCGGCCAGTTCGTGCGGTTGCTCGAAGAAACTTTCCGTGGCTACGGCGAAGAACTCGGCCGGATTGGTGGCGCCATAGGGATCGAGCACGTCGCGCTGCCCCCAGACTGCATCGCGGCGCAGCAGCGCGAAATCGCGCGACAGCGTTTCCGCCCAGCTGCGGTAGCGTTCCGCACTGCCGAGGAAGGGCGCGCCATTGTTGTTGCC
>NZ_JBFUDR010000438.1:0-3898 GCF_056404615.1 Massilia sp. P2_C2
CCGGTGCTCGTCGTGGCCGGCCAGGCCGAAGGCGTCGTCACCCTGCCGCTGGGGTATGGGCGGCGCGCGGCCGGCGGCGTCGGGGAGGGCGTCGGCTTCGATGCCTACCGCCTGCGCACCCACGCCGCGCTGACGGCGCCGCGCCCGCTGCTGCTCGAGCGCACGGGCCGTACGCACGACTTCGCGCGGCGCCAGCGCGAGGTCGACATGCAGGGGCGCGACCCCGTCCACGTCGCCGCGCTGGCGGACCTGGCCACCCTGGAACGCGAGCGGCCGCAGCGTGCATCGATGTATCCGGAACGCGCGCAGGACGAACCGCGCGACGGCTACGAATGGGGCATGGCCATCGACCTGAACGCCTGCATCGGCTGCGCTGCGTGCACCATCGCCTGCCAGGCCGAGAACAACATCCCTGTCGTCGGCAGGGAAGAGGTGCAGCGCGGCCGCAGCATGCACTGGATCCGCGTCGACCGCTACGAGGCCGGTGCGCGCACCCTGTTCCAGCCGGTGCCGTGCATGCATTGCGAGCACGCGCCGTGCGAGGAAGTGTGCCCCGTCGGCGCGACGATGCACGACAGCGAAGGCCTGAACGTGCAGGTCTACAACCGCTGCATCGGCACGCGCTTCTGCTCGAACAACTGCCCGTACAAGGTCCGGCGCTTCAACTTCCTTCAATACTCGAACCGTACGGTGGAGAGCCTCAAGGCCCTGCAGAATCCGGAGGTGACGGTGCGCCGGCGCGGCGTGATGGAGAAATGCAGCTACTGCCTGCAGCGCATCACGCGCGCCCGCATCGAGGCCGAGAAGGCCGGGCGCCGCATCCGCGACGGCGAAATGGTGACGGCGTGCCAGGCCGTGTGTCCCACGCGCGCGATCCGCTTCGGCGACCTGAACGACCCGTCCAGCGACGTCGTCGCGGCCAAGGCAACTCCGCTCGATTATCACCTGCTGGCAGAGCTCAACACGCGGCCGCGCACGAGCTATACGACGCGCGTGCTGAATCCCGATCCGGAGCTCGAATGACGACGCCGGACGCCCGTGCCGACAGCGACACCCTGCATTCGCGCGGCAGCGACGTGCTGCGCCCCGGTTGGGGTTATGCGAGCGTCACGGACAAGATCGCCGGCATCGTCCTCACGGACCATTTCGGCTGGCGCTGGTGGACCGCGTTCCTCGTGGCGTCGGCCGGCGTGGGCACGCTGCTCGCGGCCATCTCCTGGCTGCTCGTGAAGGGCATCGGCATCTGGGGCGTGGACATTCCCGTCGCGTGGGGCTATGCCATCGGCAACTTCGTGTGGTGGATCGGGATCGGCCACGCCGGCACGTTCATCTCCGCCGTCCTGCTGTTGCTGCGCCAGAAGTGGCGCACGTCGATCAACCGCTTCGCCGAGGCGATGACCCTGTTCGCGGCGGGCATCGCCGGCCTGTTCCCGATCCTGCACCTGGGCCGGCCGTGGTTCTTCTACTGGCTCGTGCCGTATCCGAACGTGATGAACGTGTGGCCCCAGTGGCGCAGCCCGCTCGTGTGGGACTTCTTCGCCATCGCCACGTATCTCACGGTGTCGCTGCTGTTCTGGTACGTCGGGCTGATCCCGGACCTGGCCACCCTGCGCGACCGCGCCGGCCAGCGCGGCGAGCGGGGACGCCAGGTCGCCTACGGCCTGCTGGCGCTGGGCTGGCGCGGCGAGGCACGCCACTGGGCCCGCTTCGAATGGGCCTATCTGCTGCTGGCCGGGCTCGCGACCCCGCTCGTCGTCTCGGTGCACACGATCGTCTCGCTCGACTTCGCGGTCGGGAACACGCCCGGCTACCACTCGACGATCTTCCCGCCATACTTCGTCGCCGGCGCGCTGTTCTCCGGCTTCGCGATGGTGCTCACGCTCGCCATCCCGCTGCGCCATGCGTTCGGCCTGCACGGCTTCATCACGGGCCGCCACCTCGCCAATGCGGCCAAGGTGCTGCTGGCGACGAGCTGGCTCGTGGCCTACGGCTACCTGGCCGAAATGTTCACGGCGTTCTACAGCGGCGACATTTACGAGCGCTACATGACGGTGAACCGCTTCATGGGGCCGTACGGTCCCGTGTACTGGGCCATGCTGACCTGCAACGTGCTCGTGCCGCAGCTGCTGTGGTTCCGGCGCGTAAGACTCAGTGTGCCTGCGTTGTTATTGCTGAGCCTCGTCATCAACTGCGGCATGTGGATGGAGCGCTTCCTCATCGTCGTCACGTCGCTGCACCGCGACTACCTGCCCTCCAGCTGGGGCATGTTCTATCCGACGGCCTGGGACTGGATCACGCTGTTCGGCTCCATCGCGCTGTTTGTCTGGCTGTTCCTGCTGTTCGTGCGCTTCCTGCCGCTGATCTCCATCGCGGAGATGCGCGAACTGGTGCGCGAGAGCGCGAAGGGGGAGGCATGAACGCCGCGCCGCAGATCTACGGCCTGCTGGCCGAATTCCCCACCGCGGACAGCCTGTGCGCCGCCGCGCGCCATGTGCGGGAGCATGGCTATACGCGGGTCGAGGCCTATTCCCCGTTCGCCATCGAGGGGCTGGACGAGATCGTCGGCGCGGACAAGGGTTGGATCGCGCCGCTCACCTTGCTGGGCGGCCTGCTGGGCGGGGCCGGTACCTATTTCCTGCAATGGTATGCGGCCGTCGTCGATTATCCGATCGACATCGGCGGGCGGCCGCTGCACAGCTGGCCCGCCTTCATCCCGGCCACGTTCGAGATCACGATCCTCGGCGCGGCGCTGGCGGCCGTGGTCACGATGCTCGTGGCGAACGGCCTGCCGCGCCTGCACCATCCGCTGTTCGAGATCGAGGAATTCGAACTGGCGAGCCGCAACCGTTTCTTCCTGTGCCTGCCCGCGCGCGATCCCGTGTTCGCGTCCGGCCCCGCGCGCGACCTCTTGGCCGAGCTGCAGCCGCTGCTGTTGCGCGAGGTGCCGGCATGAAGGGCCTGGCCTGCATCGTGATGGCGGTGTGTGCGCTGGCCGGCTGCGAGCGCGCGAAACAGGACATGTACGACCAGCCGCGCTACAAGACCTATGCCCCGAGCCCGTTGTTCGAGGATGGCGCCTCCGCGCGCCCACCCGTCGCGGGCACGGAGCCGCGCGCCCGCGGCGCGTTCGCCGACAGTTCCGGCGGCCGGGAAGGCGTCGACCTCGTGCGGCGCGATGCGGTGGCGGACGACGCGCAGACGATCCCGTATCCGGTCGACCTGGCCCTGCTGAAGCGCGGCCAGGACCGCTACACGATTTATTGCGTGCCGTGCCACAGCCCGGCCGGCGACGGCGACGGACTCGTCGTGCGGCGCGGCTTTCCGCCGCCGCCCAGCTACCACCAGGACCGGTTGCGCAATGCGCCCGACCGCCATCTGTACGACGTCATCAGCAAGGGCTACGGGGTGATGGTGCCGTATGGCGACCGCGTGGAGCCGGCCGACCGCTGGGCCATCGTGGCCTTCATCCGCGCGCTGCAACTGAGCCGGCATGCCGATGCGGCCACCTTGCCCCCGGACCTGCGCGCGCATCTCGACAAGGCCGGAGGGCAGCCATGAAGGCGATCGCGTTGCTCATCGTCGCAGCCGGCGTCGCCGTGGCCGGCTGGCGCCTCGACCTGCGCGCGCTGCTGGCCAGCTACCTGGCTGCGTGGTGGTTCGTGACGGGCGCGTTGCTGGGCGGGCTGGCCAACGTGTGGCTGCACCAGCTGACGGGCGGTGCCTGGGGCGAGACGATCCGCGCTCCGCTGCTGCGCGCGGCGCGCTGGCTGCCGCTGGCCTGCCTGCTGTTCCTGCCGCTGCTGCCCGGCGCGTCGCTGCTGTACCCGTGGCAGCACGGCGTGCCGGGCGCGCCCGATGCCGCGTTCCGCCGTCTATGGCTGAGCCCCATGTTCTTCAC
>NZ_JBFUDR010000439.1:0-3890 GCF_056404615.1 Massilia sp. P2_C2
AGCATGGCTGCCACGCCGGCTGCGAGTAACGATTTATGTGAGGAGATGTTCATAGGTTTAGGCAAGAGTTGAGAAATAGAAAGTTGACTGTGGGAAATAGTAGCAATTTGCCCGGCCCGAAGTAAATACATTTATCAAAAAAGTCGCAATCTATTTACTCTGCATAGTCGATGGTCATCCACAAATCGGGTTTGTTAAATCCAAAGAGTCTTGCTGCATAAATCGGTAACTCATTGATTCCTGAACCGGGAATCTGGGTATATTGCTGTTTGCAAATATTCAACATGTGCTGGGCTGCCCGCGAACGCCTGTTGAGAACCGCAGTCGCTCGCCGTCTGGTTAGCGCTGAGCGGCCTGGGTTGGCTTTTTCCCGGCGATGAATGGCACCGTGCTCATCGGCTCAAATCGTTCCTGATGTGGTTAAAGGCTCTGCTACCCGGGACTCTCTTCATTGCACTTCTGTTATGCTGGCGATCTACCAGGGATCGCGTTCATATCGCCTACGATCGCGTGATGTTTCCACTTCTGAAAGCCCTCAGTGACGGGGCCCTATGAATAGTGCACGGGCTTCAGCCGTCGATGCGGGGCGGATCATCAAGGTGAACCATGCGGGTGAACATGGTGCGGTGAATATATACGCTGGACAGATCGCTGTGGCACGGCTGCGAGCACGCTTCCTGTTGCCTGAACTGGCCGAGTTCAAAGCCCACGAAGAGCGGCATCGATCCGTTTTTGCCAAGGAGCTGAAGCGARGAGGACTGCCAAGGTGCCGCAGCTATTGGTTGTGTGGTCTCGGGGGCTACGTGCTCGGATGTCTCACGGGTCTGATGGGCGTCCGATCCATTGCAACCGCTACCGTGGCGGTAGAGCGTGTGGTACTCCGACATTTGCGGCAGCAACTCCTGGAAATCGGCATCACTGATCCCGATGCCACTGCCGCCATCTCGGCTATATTGAGCGACGAACAGCATCATTATGACCAGTCCGTAGCGCGCGTTCGTCATGCAGGCGTTATTGATCGGATGATCGGTTTCGTGATTTCTGCTGCAACTGAAGCGGTGATCTGGATAGGCATGCGAATCTGATTGAGGATCGACGGATGTTGAAACCTATTGTTGGGCTAACGCTGCTGATCGCCTGCCTTAACGCCAGAGCGGACAAGGCCCTGGACGAAGGACGCCAGCACTACGAGGCAAGACGTTATACCGAGGCATATATGGCTTGGTGGGGCGGCGCCATACAGGGGGATGGCGAGAAGCAGGAACTTCTTGCGAACCTGCTGCTTGGACCACACAGGCATGCACTGAAGCGGATACGGAATCCCCGTCCTGAAGGGATGCGCTACTTGTACCGTGCCGCCGTTGCTGGTCGTCGAAGTGCAATGCTGTCTCTGGCAGAGGCGTCGAGATCAGGTCTGCTGGGCGTTGAAAGACGTGCTGATGCGGCTGAATGCTGGTCAAAAGCGCCGGCAAGTTTCAACGAAAGGATTGCCTGCGTCGAGCTTACGGAATTTCGCGACCGTGAAGCACGGGCTTCCTGTTCTGAACTGGCTCTTGCTGGAGGATCGGACGTACACGACAGGAAAAGCGGGCCATTACTTGCAAGGCTTTGCATCGCAAACAAGACTCCAGCGTTACTTGTACCTGGCGCACCGCCCAGCGCTCAGGATTTACGGCGTGAGCGTGAATACGCAAAACTTGGGATCGAATGGGTAATAACCGGTGACGTCTACAATGGGGATTTCGAACGGTTTCGGGAAAGTTTCAATGGAGCGATTGTTGACGGAGTCGAGGCGGAACGTGGGCGCGGGTACTTTGAAAAAATCTCGACGGAAATTGATAACCGCGTAGAGCAGGCGAAACGTTAATACTATTGCCTAAGGCTGACAACGAATAGACTCACTATGAAACGATCACGGCCGATTGCATACACTTTTCTTGCTTTTTCATGCCTCGTTAGCGGTGCCGGAGCGACGGAGAACTGCTCAGCAGAAGGCACGAATTCCAATGGCAAGCCGTACCATATCGCACTCTCATCCGCCTGGACAGACAAGGAAATGCTCGAAACGCTTGGGCTGGACATTCGTAAGTCGAAAATGAGCAAATCGTTAGGTCCGGATGGCGAAGGGCGCACTTATATGTTGGGAAGGAAGACAATAAATATTGTGCGATCTCACTCGACAGGCATTTATGTCATGCTGCACATAAAAAATAATGGTATGTATGTCGAATGGTACTTGCAGTCTTGCCAGCTTGGTAACTCTTTGCACAAGAAAGCCGATGAGTTGGAACTCAAGGTGCACACGGCGCGGACTTCAGCGTTCTGATCCCGCTACGGCCCGTCTTCATGAGGTACGTGCTCGGCTTCATCTACCTCGGACCTTATTGGAACAAGCTCCAGTAGGCGAATCACCAACAACTACGAAATTCACGCTAAATGCATGTTTCAGTTAAGATCAACCGCCGAGACATTTTCCTGGTCAGCCTTCTTGCTCTGCCGAGAGTACGCTCGAATTGGTATTTTCTGGGGATGGTTGGCGGCGTAACTTTTGTTTTTTCATGATGAAATTACCTGTTTCTGCGATGACTGTGATATGGGGGCTGCTAGTATCTGTCCTTGCTGCATTGGGCGCATTACTCGGTGGCCTTGTTGCCAATTTGGCACGAGTGCTGTGGGGGCTTGAAAAGAATAGTGGCGTGCTTGGCACCCACGAATTTTCGCTCTCGCCTTCCCAGTTGCAAGAGACCACCGAGTTTAACGATTCCAGATATACCTGGGCGGGAATTCAGTCTGTTGAGAGACTGGGGAGCTATATACTTGTGCGCATCAATAAATACTCGTCCTATGTAATACCGCGTCGTTCATTTGGCTCGGATAGCGAATTCGAGATGTTCTTTAAACAAGCGACAGCCTGGAAACTGGCTGCTGAAAAAGCATAACGGATTAAAACGGCACTATGGAAAATTTCCACTGGAGGATTTGAAATAATTTATGGCGACATTGCTCGGAAAATATCCAGGTTTGCTAAGATGGATAGTGAAGATCTCGCTACCTCTTGCCCTGCTGGCCTGCCTCCTCTCGCCATTGTATGGCTATCTCGTTCGCTGGCCTGCTGCGGATCAGGCACTTTTGCGATACCAAGGCCAGGTGGCGATCATGGTCGGTGCCAGCTACAGGTCGCGTTCGACGACTTCCGATCGGGGAGTGGCAAGTTCGGTATATCGAGAACGCGTGTATATTCTTTTTCCATCGATGTTGAGTGAACCGAAAACCGTCATAGTCAACCAGACGAACGAGGAACCGTACAGGCTGTCCGAGGACCAAAACGGTGTCTATCGCCTGTTGGCCATGTATAGTCTTGTGTTGTTCGGTACCTGGTGGTTCTGGCTGCGCAAACCGCTCAAACGGTAGGCTCCACGGGGCAGAGCGCTCTACTGGAACAAGCTCCAGTATCGAAGTTACCCCATAGCTAACGGCAAAGGCGGTGTTATTGTCCTCTACCGCGTGGCGTAACTGGTTTTAAAGACCGTCTTGTCGTGGAGTTCAATTCATGAGTTGC
The DNA here is from genome assembly GCF_056404615.1 of Massilia sp. P2_C2. Lineage (NCBI taxonomy): Bacteria > Pseudomonadati > Pseudomonadota > Betaproteobacteria > Burkholderiales > Oxalobacteraceae > Massilia > Massilia sp. P2_C2. The sequence continues at coordinate 3,560 of NZ_JBFUDR010000439.1, forward strand.
ATACTTAGGATTTCTGGAGTCGACCTCGATGTAACGAAAATGCTGGCTCAGCATGCGTTACCTGGATCAGAAATCTGGAAAAAAGGAGGGCCACGGCTTCTGAAAGGGAAATTTCATGCAAATTCAGGCGCTAACGTTATCGTTAGTGACGCGGACTTGGATGAATTCAATCTGCAAGTAGCTGACGCAGTCAAATTTCTAGAGTTGCATGCTGACACGCTCGCTCGGATCGTTGCTTATCCTGGCACCGACGAAGTGATATTCGATTTCGGAATCGCATCGTATAAATATAATGTCATGATGAGTTCCTATCTTTCGCCCGGATTTATCC
>NZ_JBFUDR010000440.1:0-3823 GCF_056404615.1 Massilia sp. P2_C2
ATGTAGAACAGCGGCGTGACTTCGCCGCCCTTGAAGCCCGTGCCCAGCGACGCGACCGTGAACACCATCTTGCCGGCGAAGTCCCACGGCGCCAGCGGTTGCGCGAACGCGGCCTGGATCGTCGGGATGCCCAGGCCGATGTAGCGGTCCGCGCCCAGTGCCAGCACGGCCGCCGCGACGACGCAGCCCCCCAGCAGCGGACGCAGCGGGCCGTAGGCGACGCGCCGCTTCATCCAGCCCGACAGTGCATGCGTGCAATCCGCGAACAGCTTGCCGGCGAGGCCGAACAGCGCGCCCGCGATGGCGACGGCGGTCAGCGGCCACAGCGCCAGCGCCGGCACGGCTTGCACGACATAATGCGTGTGGTGGATGCCGAGCAGGTGACCCCACAGCAGGCAGAACTGGTCGCCGGCAAGCGCGGCCGCGAGACAGGCGAGCAGGGCATCGTAACGCAGGCGGCCGATGGCCAGTACTTCGAGGCCAAAGACGGCGCCCGCCAGTGGCGTGCCGAACACGGACGCGAAGCCGGCGCTGATCCCTGCCATCAGGACGATGCGCCGGTCGTCGTGTTTCAGCCTGAACACATGGGTGAGCTGGTCGGCCAGCGCGCCACCCATTTGCACGGCCGTTCCCTCGCGACCGACGGAGGCGCCGAACAGGTGCGAGATCACGGTACCGCCCAGCACGAGCGGCGCCATGCGTAGCGGGATGACCTTTTTCGGGTCGTGGATCTCGTCGATCAGCAGGTTGTTGCCGGCCTCGACGGAACTGCCGAAGCGCAGGTACAGCCAGCCGACGGCGAACCCGGCCAGCGGCAGCAGGGCGGTCAGCCAGCGGTGCGCGAGGCGCGTGCCCGTCGCCCATTCGAGCGCGAACAGGAAGACGGCCGAGGCGGAGCCGGCCAGCAGCCCGACGGCGAGCGCGAGCAGCAGCCACTTCGCCATATAGGGCAGCAGGCGCCATTGTTCGTCGAAATGCCGGGAAAGGAAAGAAGGTGTCATGCATGTCCTTGCGTGTTGGGACGGTTTCTGGACATGCGGCAAGGTCGTCCACCAGACATTTTATAGAAGTAATTTTTAAACGCCCAGCAGTCGAGAGTTCACATCTTGAAAAGTCGCTACGGCATCCCTACCTTGGTGTCAATCCAGAATCTAACCAACCACTAGGGGCAAACATGCGACAAGACAAACTGACGACCAAGCTCCAGGAAGCGCTGGCGGACGCGCAAAGCCTGGCGGTCGGCAACGATAACCAATACATCGAACCAGTCCACCTGCTGTCCGCGCTGCTGGGCCAGGACGATGGCGGCGCGCGCTCGCTGCTGCAGCGGGCCGGCGTCAACGTCGGTGGCCTGCAGGCCGCGCTGCGCACGGCGTTCGACCGCCTGCCGAAAGTGTCCGGTACGGGCGGCGACGTGCAGGTGGGCCGCGAGCTCGTTGCGCTGTTGAACCTCGCCGACCGCGAATCGCAGAAGCGCGGCGACCAGTTCCTGTCGAGCGAGATGGTCCTGCTCGCCTTCACCGAAGACAAGTCCGATGCCGGCCGCCTGGCGCGCGAAAACGGTCTCGCCCGCAAGGCGCTCGAATCCGCGATCTCCGCGGTGCGCGGCGGCGAAAACGTGAATTCGCAGGATGCGGAAGGGCAGCGCGAAGCCCTGAAGAAATATACGCTCGACCTGACGGAACGTGCCCGCAGCGGCAAGCTCGACCCGGTGATCGGCCGCGACGACGAGATCCGCCGCGCCATCCAGGTGCTGCAGCGCCGTACCAAGAACAACCCTGTGCTGATCGGCGAACCCGGCGTCGGCAAGACCGCGATCGTGGAAGGCCTCGCGCAGCGTATCGTCAACGGCGAGGTGCCGGATTCGCTGAAGGGCAAGCGCGTGCTGTCGCTCGACATGGCCGCGCTGCTGGCGGGCGCCAAGTTCCGCGGCGAGTTCGAGGAACGCCTGAAAGCCGTGCTGAAGGAACTGGCGCAGGACGAGGGCATGACGATCGTCTTCATCGACGAGATCCACACGATGGTCGGCGCCGGCAAGGCCGAAGGCGCGATGGACGCCGGCAACATGCTGAAGCCGGCACTGGCGCGCGGCGAGCTGCACTGCATCGGCGCGACCACCCTGGACGAGTACCGCAAATACGTCGAGAAGGATGCCGCGCTGGAGCGCCGCTTCCAGAAGATCATGGTCGACGAGCCGAGCGTGGAGGCAACCATCGCGATCCTGCGCGGCCTGCAGGAAAAATACGAGCTGCACCACAAGGTCGAGATCACGGACCCGGCGATCATTGCTGCAGCCGAGCTGTCGCACCGTTACATCACCGACCGCTTCCTGCCGGACAAGGCGATCGACCTGATCGACGAGGCTGCCTCGAAGATCAAGATCGAGATCGATTCCAAGCCGGAAGTCATGGACAAGCTCGACCGTCGCCTGATCCAGCTGAAGATCGAGCGCGAGGCCGTCAAGAAGGAAACGGACGAAGGCTCGCAGCGCCGCCTGGAGCTGATCAATGAAGAGATCGCCCGGCTGGAGCGCGAATATAACGACTACGAGGAAATCCTCAAGTCGGAGAAGGCGGCCGTGCAGGGTACGACGCACATCAAGGAAGAGATCGAGCGCATCCGCCTGCAGATGGAGGAGGCGAAGCGCCAGAGCAACTGGCAAAAGGTCTCCGAGCTGCAGTATGGCCGCCTGCCCGAGCTGGAACGGCAGCTGAAGGATGCCGAAGCTTCCGGCCACCATCCGGACGGCGCAGATAAGGAAGAGAATATGCGACCGCGTCTGCTGCGCACCCAGGTCGGTGCCGAGGAAATCGCGGAAGTCGTGTCGCGGGCGACCGGCATCCCCGTCGCCCGCATGATGCAGGGCGAACGCGACAAGCTGCTGCACATCGAAGAGAAGCTGCATGAGCGCGTCGTGGGCCAGGACGAGGCGATCGAGGCCGTGTCCGATGCAATCCGGCGCTCGCGCGCGGGTCTCGCCGATCCGAACCGTCCATATGGCTCGTTCATGTTCCTCGGCCCGACGGGCGTCGGCAAGACCGAGCTGTGCAAGGCGCTGGCGAACTTCCTGTTCGACACGGAAGACGCGATGATCCGCATCGACATGAGCGAGTTCATGGAAAAGCATTCCGTGGCCCGCCTGATCGGCGCGCCGCCGGGCTATGTCGGCTATGAGGAAGGCGGCTACCTGACGGAAGCCGTGCGCCGCAAGCCGTACAGCGTGATCCTGCTCGACGAGATCGAAAAGGCCCATCCGGACGTGTTCAACGTCCTGCTGCAGGCGCTCGACGACGGCCGCATGACGGATGGCCAGGGCCGCACCGTGGACTTCAAGAATACCGTGATCGTGATGACGTCGAACCTGGGTTCGCACAAGATCCAGTCGATGGACAGCGACGAGCCGGCCGTCGTGAAGCTGGCCGTGATGGCCGAGGTGCGCGGACACTTCCGCCCCGAGTTCATCAACCGCATCGACGAGATCGTGGTGTTCCATGCGCTCGACGAGAAGAACATCGGCGCGATCGCGAAGATCCAGCTGAAGAGCCTGGCGCAGCGCCTCGAGAAGATGGAGATGTCGCTCGACATCTCGGAAGAAGCCTTGCAGAAGATCGCGGAAGCGGGCTTCGATCCGGTGTACGGCGCGCGTCCGCTCAAGCGTGCGATCCAGCAGCAGATCGAGAATCCGCTGTCGAAGGAAATCCTGGCCGGCCGTTTCGGCCCGAAGGACACGATCCGGGTCGGCGTGCGCGGCAGCCAGCTCGTGTTCGGCGAGGAACCTGCGGTCGAGCTGGCGAAGTAATTCTTTCGCAGCCATCAAAAACGC
>NZ_JBFUDR010000441.1:0-3819 GCF_056404615.1 Massilia sp. P2_C2
AGCGAGCGCTCCATCACGTACATGTCGCCATCGAATTCACGGGTTTCCTTGCCTTCCGCGACGATCGTGCCGTAGCCGGTCCTGGTGAAAAAGGCCGGGATGCCGGCGCCGCCGGCGCGCAGCTTCTCGGCCAGGGTGCCCTGGGGCGTGAACTCCAGTTCCAGTTCGCCGGCCAGGTATTGACGCGCGAATTCCTTGTTCTCCCCCACATACGACGAGATCATCTTCCTGATCTGGCGCGTAGTCAGGAGCTGGCCAAGGCCGAAATCGTCGACGCCGGCATTGTTCGAGATGGCCGTCAGGTTCTTGACGCCGGAATCGCGCAGCGCGAGGATCAACGCCTCCGGAATGCCGCACAGGCCGAAGCCGCCCACGGCGATGGTCTGGCCGTCCGCAACGACCCCTTCGAGCGCGGAGCGCGCATCAGGATACACTTTGTTCATACCCGTCCCTTTGGTTATTAAGCTTGAAGCGTGGATAAGCAAGCCGACAGCTCTTTCTGTACAGCAGAGTAGGATTCGAGAATAAAATACCCCCTCTCAAAGCACAATACCGTAGAAATACCGGCAAGTGACTCCGGTAAGAACAGGGCATGCGCCCGACAGTCGACTACCATCAAATGAACGCATCATACGCCATCGATTACGAGATGATTTTCCAGCACGCGCCCGTCGGCATGTGCATCTCGGTGAACCGCGTAATCCAGTCCTGCAACCACGCGCTGGCCGCGATGTTCGGCTACCAGCCCGCGCAGCTGGACGGGCAGTCGTTCTCGGTACTCTACCCCACCATGGACGAGTTCCTGCGCACGGGCGACCGCATCATCCCGATCATGAATGCGAAGGGCCGTTATTCCGACGAGCGCATCATGCGCCGTGGAAATGGCGAACTGTTCTGGTGCCACGTGACGGGCCGCGCGCTCGACCCGGCCGAGCCGCTCGGCGCCGGCGTCTGGACGTTCGAGGATGTCAGTGAAAAACGGCCCGTGACGGCCGAGCTGACCCCGCGCGAGCGCGAGATCGCGGCGCTGCTGGTGGAAGGCAAGACGAGCAAGGTGATCGCGCGCGAGACCGACCTGTCGCCGCGCACGGTGGAGATGCACCGCGCCCGGCTGATGAAGAAGTTCTCGGCGTCGACGTCGTCGGAGCTCGTGCACAAGCTCGTTGGCATGTCGCGGGAATAGTCAACTGTTCGAACCCGCCGGCAGCATCTCCCGCACCCGCTCCGGCAGCGGCACGGACTTCTCGGCCGCGAAATCGATCCATACGACCTTGCCGCCGCCTTCCGCATGCACGACTTCGGCATTGCCGTCCGCGTCGACCATGCGGATCTCGTGCGTGACCTCGAAGCTCGACCGGCCGGGGCTGCTTGCGAACGTGCGGATCTCGATCTCGCCTGGATACTTCAGTTGGCGCAGGAACGAGCAGTAGGCGGTGATGATCACCGGTCCCACGCCCTGCAGGTCGGGATCGCCCGCCGCCTGTTCGAGGAAGGCAATGCGCCCGCTCTCCATGTAGCGGAAATACACCGTGTTGTTCACGTGTCCGAACGCGTCCATGTCGCCCCAGCGGATCGCCTGGCGCATGACGTGAACCAGCTTCTTGTTACTCATGTGCTTTGCTTCGTTGATGAAAACGTTCATTGCGCCGTCATGCCATCGTCGGCCGTGATGATGGCGCCGTTGATGAAATGGGCCTCCTCGGCCGCCAGCAACAGCAGCAGGCCGTCGAGGTCTTCCGGCCGGCCGGTGCGGCGGCGCGGCAGCATCTCGATCAGCTTCCTGCCCTGCTCCGTGTCGAAATAATCCTCGTTCATCTCGGTGGCGATATAGCCCGGGCAGATGGCGTTCACGTTGATGCCGTAGCGGCCCCATTCGACGGCCATCGCCTTCGTCATCTGCACGACGCCGGCCTTGCTCATGCAGTACACGCCGATCTGCGGCAGCACGCGCAGGCCGGCGACGGACGCGATGTTGACGATGCGGTGCTGCTTCTTCGGGTCGCCCTTGGCGCGCTGGATCATGCGCTTCGCGGTCTGCTGGGCCATGAAGAAGGCGCCGCGCAGGTTCGTGTCCATCACATAGCCGTAGTCGTCCTCGCTGACGTCGAGCAGGCGCTGCGTCGTCGAGACGCCGGAATTGTTGACGAGGATGTCGATCGGCCCCGCTTCCGTCTCCGCATGGGCGATCGCCGACTTGATGCTCGCGAGGTCCGTCACGTCGAGCGCGACGACATGGGCCGCGCCGCCCTCGGCCTCGATTTCGGCGCGCAATTCCTTCAGGCGGTCGATGCGGCGCGACGCCAGCACGACCTGGGCCCCGGCGCCGGCCAGCGCCTTGGCAAAACGCGCGCCCAGCCCGCTGGAAGCGCCCGTGACCATCGCGATCTTTCCTTCGAAATTGACTTCAATACCCACGTTGCGCTCCCCCTACCCGTATTTGTCTGTTGCGAAGCCATAATCATTACACACTTCACCTATTTCACATCGATTAGATTGCTGCGTCTAATACTTGCCCTACAATGGCGCTCGACGTTGCCAACGAGCGCAAAAAAGTGCACACTCGTGCTTAAATTTTTCTAACCACCATAAAAAATGACTCAGCCCAACACCCTCCTCGAAGAATACGGCCCCCGCGAAGCAATGGAATACGACGTGGTCATCGTCGGCGGCGGCCCCGCCGGCCTGTCCGCAGCGATCCGCCTGAAACAGCTCGCTGCCGAAAAGGGTCAGGACGTGTCGGTCTGCGTGCTGGAAAAGGGGGGCGAGCTGGGCGCGCACATCCTGTCGGGCGCCGTGATGGACCCGCGTGCGCTGGACGAACTGCTCCCGAACTGGAAGGAACTGGGCGCACCGTTGAACACGCCCGTCACGGAAGACCGCTTCCTGTTCCTGACGGAGAAAAAGGCGATCCGCACGCCGGACCTGATGATGCTCCCCTCGCTGCAAAATCACGGCAACTACGTGATCTCGCTCGGCAACGTCGTGCGCTGGCTGGGCCAGCAGGCAGAGGCGCTGGGCGTCGAGATCTTCCCCGGCTTCCCGGCCGCAGAAATCCTGTACAACGATGACGGTTCCGTGCAAGGCGTCGCAACGGGCAATATGGGCGTCAACCGCCATGGCCAGCCGACCGACGCGTTCCAGCTGGGCATGGAGCTGCACGCCAAGTACACGCTGTTCGCGGAAGGCTCGCGCGGCCACCTCGGCAAGCAGCTGATGGCGAAGTATGACCTGAACAAGGGCAAGGATCCGCAGACGTACGGCATCGGCATCAAGGAACTGTGGGAAATCGATCCGGCCAAACACAAGCCGGGCCTCGTGATCCACACGGCGGGCTGGCCGCTGGACAACGACACGTACGGCGGTTCGTTCCTGTACCACCTGGAAAACAACCAGGTGGTCGTCGGCTTCATCGTCGGCCTCGGCTACCAGAATCCCTATCTGTCGCCGTACGAGGAATTCCAGCGTTATAAAACCCACCCGGAGATCCGCAAGTTCTTCGAAGGCGGCAAGCGCATCTCGTATGGCGCGCGCGCGATCACGGCGGGTGGCCTGCAATCGCTGCCGAAGACCGTGTTCCCGGGCGGCGCGCTGATCGGCTGCGACGCCGGCTTCCTCAACACCAGCCGCATCAAGGGCAGCCATGCCGCCATCAAGACGGGCATGCTCGCCGCCGACGCCGCCTATGCCGCGCTGGCCGAGGGCCGTCACCACGACGAGTTGCTGAGCTATCCGGTCGCGTTCGAACAATCGTGGTTGCACGAGGAATTGCACGTCGCGCGCAACTTCAAGCCCTGGATGAGCAAGGGCCTGGTCATGGGC
>NZ_JBFUDR010000442.1:0-3791 GCF_056404615.1 Massilia sp. P2_C2
GATATGCACCGTCTCGGGCAGGAAGTCCGGACGCTCGCCGGCGTCCAGGCGCTTCGCGCGCTCCACGCGGGCGGCCAGCAGTTGCTGGCGGCGCGACTCGAATTCGCGGCTCAGTTTCGCTACCAGCGCGAGCGCTTCCGGGGTCAGGATCTGTTCATAGCCGGGCTGGATCTCGGCCCGGATTTCCATTCCGGCTGGGGTGGCGATGGTCATTGCGTTCTCCTGTTCTAGTATGAAATACGGCGTGCGCCCAGGTTCTTGGCACAAGCCAGCTTGGCGTTTGATATTGCTTCCAGTATATTCACTATTACTCGCCTAAACGAGACAAAAAATATATTCATTTATGCTTTTTTGTCACAGATGACGTACAGAACTGAGGCATTCCTTTGGACCATTTCCGTCAGATATCCACTTTCGTAGAAGTCATTGCCCGCGGCAGCCTCTCGGCGGCCGCGCGCGCGGAAGGCATCGCGCCGGCCATGATCGGACGGCGCCTGGACGCGCTCGAAGCGCGGCTGGGCGTGAAGCTCTTACAGCGTACCACGCGCAAGCTGGCGCTGACGGACGAAGGCGCGGTGTTCCTGGAAGATTGCCAGCGCATCCTGGCCGAGCTGGAAGAAGCGGAAGCGGCCGTGTCCGAACGTAGCGCGCGCGCGACGGGACACCTCGTCGTGTCGGCACCGGCCGGCTTCGGGCGGCAGCACGTGGCGCCGCTCGTGCCCTCGTTCCTCGCCGAACACCGCGAAGTGAGCGTGAACCTGAACCTGTCCGACCGCGTCGTCGACGTCATCGGCGAAGGCGTCGACATCGCGATCCGCATCGCCAGCCTGACGGATTCGAACCTCGTGGGCGTAAAACTGGCCGACAACCACCGGGTCGTCGTTGCGACGCCGGGCTACCTGAAGCGCTACGGTACGCCACAGACGCTCGACGACCTCTCAAAGCACAATTGCCTCGCGATCAGCAGCCAGGGCAGCCAGCGCGGCTGGACGTTCCGCGACCACGGCAAGATCGTCACCATGAAGGTGAGCGGCAACATGGTGTGCAATGACGGCGCCGTCCTGCACGACTGGGCGATGGCGGGCCGTGGCCTCGCCTGGCGTTCGATGTGGGAAGTGAGTTCGGAGATCGAGGCGGGCCAGCTCGTGCCCGTGCTGGAGCAATACGCCGCACCGGGCAACGACATCTATGCCGTGTTTGCCCAACGGCGCCATCTGCCGCTGCGCATCCGCGTATTCGTCGATTTCCTGCGACACGCGTATTCGCAACCGGAGTATTGGAGAAGCAACGCCGCCAAGCGGCGAGAATGATGATGATAATGTTCGCGAGAAAAATCGCGAATTGTCACGCCGGGAATCGGAACAGATGGGCAAAAAAAAATCCCCGGAAACTCCGAGGATTTTTTGTCAGACATTCAGCGCATTACAGCGGTTGAATGTTCGATGCTTGCTTGCCTTTCGGACCCGAGGTCACGTCGAAAGAGACGCGCTGGTTCTCTTGCAGCGACTTGAAGCCTTGGGATTGGATCGCCGAGAAGTGCGCGAACAGGTCTTCGCCGCCTTCGTCCGGGGTGATGAACCCGAAGCCTTTGGAGTCATTGAACCATTTTACGATGCCAGTTGCCATTACAATTTCCTATTTCAGTTGAAGTGGACAGAAGTCCGTTTACGATCGTTTGAAGAAGCAAGAAACAAATGACAGACTAACTRCACTGCTACCGCGAATCCAACGATCCCTAATTATACCGAATAAACCCGCTTGTACACGGTTTTCGCAAAATAAAACCGGGCTCCGTAACAATTCCTGACGCCAACCCCTTTACGGATCCCATTTGCGTCGGCAGTACGCAAAATATAGGGCATGGATGCGGATAAAGTTTGTCTTAAATCAAACGACTCTCTGACTGGTCCTTTGTCGTGACGCTAAACGGCGGACTCATCGTTCGGATACACCGCCTTCGGGTCCACGCAGCCCCAGGCGATGAAGACGTCCAGCTCTGCCAGCCACGCCTCCCACTCCTGCGGGGCGACGGCATCGAATGTCGTGAGCACGCGTAGGCGCTGCTCCAGCATGCGCGCCTGCTGCCCGAGGATGCGGAAACCGAAGGTGGCGGATGAGCCGGCCAGCGTATGCAGCACGGCATGCATTTGCTCGATGAGTTGCTGCGGCGGATGTTTTGGGTCGAATTCGTTGCGCGCAGTTGACAATCGTCCGAGCGTCTGCGGCAGGCTCGCCGCGAATTTATCGTTCAGTTCCGCGAGGCGCGCGAAAAATTCCGCATCCGCACTACTATTCATCTGCTGTGTTCTTTCCTGGAATGGTCGGGGCGGCGCTTATTTCGTGCCGAAGATGCGATCGCCGGCGTCGCCGAGGCCCGGCACGATGTAGGCATGATCGTTCAGGTTGCTGTCCAGCGACGCGACGTACAGCTTCACGTCCGGATGGGCCGCATGGAAGACCTCGACACCTTCCGGCGCCGCCACGAGGGCCAGGAACAGGATCTGGTCATCGGTCACGCCGCGCTTTTTCAGCACGTCGACGGCGTACACGGCGGAATTGCCCGTCGCGACCATCGGATCGCACAGGATGAACGTGCGCTCGTTCGTGTCCGGCAGGCGCACGAGGTATTCGACGGGCAGGTGCGTCGCCGGGTCGCGGAACACGCCGATGTGGCCCACGCGGGCCGACGGCACCAGTTCCAGCAGGCCGTCGCTCATGCCGACGCCCGCGCGCAGAATCGGCACGATGGCGAGTTTCTTGCCCGCGATGACGGGGGCGTCGATGGTTTCAAGCGGGGTGTCGATGGTGCGGGTCGTCAACGGCAGGTCGCGCGTGATCTCGTAACCCATCAGCAGCGTGATCTCCCTGAGCAGTTCGCGGAACGTGCGCGTGGACGTGCTGCKGTCGCGCATGTGCGTCAGCTTGTGCTGGATCAGCGGGTGATTAAGGATGTACAGGTTCGGGAAACGCGGGTCTTGTTTCATTGCTAATGATCAATACGTTGATCGCCACTTGTGGTAGCGACATGATTATCGGTAAATGGCCAGCATTATCCCAGCGCCGCTCACGTTTGTCCCGTGCTTTATCAAGTTTCACCGACCGTCATTCCACAAGGGCCCGGGCCAGGATCGCACCGCAGTCGACCCCGTCCGGCAGCCGGCCGAAGGCGCCGCCCACGTCCACGGCAATGCGCGACGCGACGAAGGCGTCGGCCACGAAGGCCGGTGCATGGCGCAGCAACAGCCCGGCCTGCACGGCCACCACGAGCTGCTCGGCGAGCCTGCGAGCGCCGAATTCATCGGCAGCAAAATGGCCCAGGCCGTCCAGCAGACGCGCGCAATACGCGTCGAAACGGGCGTCGCGGCCCGCTGCGAGGCCCAGTTCGGCCGCCAGCGCCTCGCGGGTTTCCGACCCCTTGGAAAAAGCCCGCAACACGTCCAGGCACATCACGTTGCCGGAACCTTCCCAGATCGAGTTGACGGGGAATTCGCGGTACAGGCGCGCCAGCGGGCCGTCCTCGACATAGCCGTTGCCGCCCATGACTTCCATCGCTTCGGCGCCGAATCCCGGGCCGCGCTTGCACAGCCAGTACTTGCCGGCCGGCGTAAGAATGCGGCCCAGCAATGTCTCCGCAGGCGCCACGGCGCCATCCGCGCCCGGGTCGAAGCAGCGCGCCAGGCGCAACGCGAAGGCGGTCGCCGCTTCCGATTCCAGCGCCAGGTCGGCCAGCACGTTCTGCATCAGGGGCTGCTCCGCCAGACGGCGGCCGAACGCGCTGCGCCCCCGCGCAT
>NZ_JBFUDR010000443.1:0-3764 GCF_056404615.1 Massilia sp. P2_C2
GTTCTGCGCCAGGCTGTTCGGGTCGTTGAACAGCATGAGCGTGTGCGCGGGCGTGCGGTCGTGCGCGGGGTCGACGGGGCTGCCGCGGCCACGCCCCGGCCGGAACACCCAGGCGATGCCGCGCCGCCGGAGCAGCCGGCGCACGAACGCGGCGTCGGACTCGTTGTACTGCATCGTCTGTTCGCGCGGCGGGAACTGGCGCACGTCGAACAGCGGGTCCAGCTCCAGCTCGAACGCATTGGCGAGGACCGTGTTCGACTGGCGCCATTCGTCGCACAGCAACTGCACGATCTCCAGCTCGTTCTGGTAGCGGAATACGCGGCTGTTGGTGCGCTTTTCCATCACGGCGAAGACATCGCGCAGGACCAGCTCGTAGCCGGCCAGGCCGCCGTCGGCGTCGCCCGCGCGTGCCTCGGTGACGATGCCGCACACGCTGCGCAGCTGGCCGCGGTCGGTCGCGAACTGCAGCTCGGCCGGTAGCGCGATCAGGTCCTTCAGCGCGATGTGCGGACTGCTGGCGAGGCACGCGACACGATAGTCGATGCCGCCGCAGACCGCCTCGCTGCCCACGACCCGCTGGGGCAGCAGCACGTCCTCCGCGAGCTGGCCGCCGTGGGCCAGGCGCAGGCGCATGGGCCGGTGCGCGGTGCTCAGGACCTTCTCGTGCTGCAGCACCCGCAGGAACTCGCTCGCGCTTTCCACTGTCTCTCCCGTGACCACGCCGCGGCTGCGGCACGAGATTGGATTCTTCCATGCTTGAACCGGCGCGGGATTGGCGTGTGTCAGAGTGCTTGGAGGCGAACTTCGGCGCGTGCGGATGGTCCCACACGACGCGCCGCGCGGGCGCGCGCGATGCGCCGCCGCGACTCGCGGGAACCCGTGCGCCACGAACGTGGTCGCGCACCATCGTCATCGATACAGGGTACGACCCATGTGCATCATGCGCGCCGCATCGCCGCGGCAGAAAACGTGAGGCCGGACTCAGCCCGCCAGCGCGGCCAGGCGAGGAATCGCCGCCAGTGCGTTCGCGTGGGTCGCGACGCGCACGGCGTCCGGGTCGAGCGCACGCATGTCGGCCAGCGCGGCGCCGATCGCGGGCAATTGTTCTGGACTGTTGCGGCCCGGGTGGATCCAGGCCGGCGAGATGTCCGGCGCATCCGTCTCGAGCACGATGGCGTCGATGGGCAGGTCGACCGCGAGCCGCCGGATCTGCAGCGCGCGCGTAAAGGTCATGGCGCCGCCGAAGCCGAGGTGGAAACCCGCGTCGATGAAGTTCTGCGCCTGCTGGAAGCTGCCGTTGAACGCGTGCGCGATGCCGCCGGGCGGGCGGATCTGGCGCACGTGCTTGAGCACCTGGTCCTGCGAACGGCGCACGTGCGTGAGGACCGGCAGTCCAACATCGCGCGCGATGCGCAGCTGCTCGCGCAGGAAGCGCTCCTGCCTGGCGCGCATCGCGGGCTCGCACAGCATGGGGATGAAGAAGTCCAGACCGATCTCGCCGATGGCCACGAAACGCGGATCACCCAGCGACGCCTCGACCTGGCGCCGCAGTTCGGTGAGGTCGTCGTCCGTCGCCTGCGGCACGTAGATCGGGTGGAYGCCCAGCGCATAGCTGGCATTCGGAACGTCATGCGCCAGCCGGCGCACCACGTCGAAATTGCCCCGCTCGACGGCCGGGATCACGATCATGCCGACACCCAGTGCCTGCGCGCGCCTTGCGACGGCACCGGATTCCGTGCCGAATTCGTGAGCGTCGAGGTGGCAGTGGGTGTCGATCCACATGATTCAGGCGTCGGCCGGTTGCAGGCCGTGTTCCGTCATCCGCAGCTCGCGGTCGCAGCGGCGCGCCAGTTCCGGATCGTGCGTGACGATGACGAACGCGGTGCCGAGCGTCTTCGACAGTTCCAGCATCAGGTCGAAGATGCCCTGCGCGGTCGCGTGGTCGAGGTTGCCGGTCGGTTCGTCCGCCAGCACGCAGGCGGGTTCGGTGACGAGGGCACGCGCGAGGGCCACGCGCTGGCGCTCGCCACCGGACAGCTCGCCGGGACGGTGAATGGCGCGCTTCGTCAGGCCCACGCGCGCCAGCATCGCCTGGGCGCGTTCGGCCGCCTCGGCGCGCGGCAGGCGCCGGATCAATAACGGCATCGCGACATTGTCCAGCGCCGTGAACTCCGGCAGCAGGTGGTGGAACTGGTAAACGAAGCCGAGGGAGCGGTTGCGCAGTTCCCCGCGGCGCGTCTCGGACAGGGTGGCGAAGTCCTCGCCCTGCAGCATGACGACGCCGGTCGTGGGCGTATCCAGGCCGCCGAGGATGTGCAGTAGCGTGGATTTGCCGGAGCCGGACGCGCCCACGATGGCCACGCGTTCGCCGCGGCCGATCGCGAAGTCGATGTTGTCGAGCACCTGGACGGCGTAGTCGCCCTGGCGGAAGGTCTTGCCGACGCCGCGGCACGCCAGTACGGCGGTATTCAGGTTCATATCATTCATAACGCAGTGCCTCCGCCGGTTTTACGCGCGATGCCGACCAGCTCGGATAAATGGTCGCGACGAACGCCAGCAGCACCGAGACGCCGCCGATCTTGAAAACGTCCGGCCAGCGCAGGTCGGAGGGGATTGTGCTGATCAAGTAGATGTCCTTGGACAGGAATTGCACGCCCAGCAGGTGTTCGATGAACGGCACGATGACGTCGATGTTCAGCGCCACCACGACGCCGAGCAGGACGCCGGCAACCGTCCCCATGATGCCGACCAGCGCGCCCTGGATCATGAAGATCTTCGTGATCGAGCGCGGTGACGCGCCCAGCGTGCGTAGAATGGCGATATCGGGCTGCTTGTCCGTGACGGTCATGACGAGCGTCGAGACGAGGTTGAACGCGGCCACCGCGATGATCAGCGTGAGGATGATGAACATCATGCGCTTTTCCGTCTGCACGGCGGCGAACCAGTTGGCGTTCAGCCTGGACCAGTCGCGCATGACCAGGTCGCCCGACATCGTGCGCTTGAGTTCGGCGGCCACGAGTGGGGCCTGGTGCATGTCGGCGATGCGCAGGCGCAGACCGCTCGGCGCGTCCAGCCGCTCCATGCGCTCGGCATCCTCGATGTCGATGAACGCCATGGCCGAATCGAATTCATAGTGGCCGGCCTCGAAGATACCGCTCACCGTGAACACGCGCGAGCGCGGCACCAGGCCGGCCGGCGTCGTCTGGCCCTGCGCCAGCAGCATGTTGACCTTGTCGCCGATGCCCACCCCGAGCGAACGCGCCAGCACGTAACCGAGCACGATGTTGAATTCGCCCGGACGCAGGCTGTCCAGGCTGCCCTGGCGGATCTGCTTCGCCACGTCGGACACCTTGTGCTCTTCGGACGGCAGGATGCCGCGGATGACGGACGGCTTCATCGTGTCTTCCCGCACGAGCAGGCCCTGGGTCTCGACGAACGGCGCCGCGCCGCGCACGGCCGGATTGCGGAAGGCTTCCTGCTCGGCCTGCCGCCAGTTCGGCATGGCGCCGTTGGCGTCGAATACTTCGATATGCGCGAGCACGGACAGCATGCGGTCCGTGACTTCCTTCTGGAACCCGTTCATCACCGACAGCACCACGATCAGCGCGGCCACGCCGAGAGCGATGCCGGACACGGAGATCAGGGAGATGAAGGAAATGAAGCTGTTACGCCCACTGCGCTTGCCGGCGCGCGTGTAGCGCAGGCCGACCAGCCATTCGTACGGCAGTTTGTGAATCAGACTCATGGGCTCCATGGGTAAATGC
>NZ_JBFUDR010000444.1:0-3725 GCF_056404615.1 Massilia sp. P2_C2
CCAGCACACGTGCGGGGTGCTTCTTCCACTCGTAAAATGAGGACGACGACAGCCCGCCGAGCAGTTCGCGCGCACCAGCACACGTGCGGGGTGCTTCTTCCACTCGTAAAATGAGGACGACGACAGCCCGCCGAGCAGTTCGCGCGCATCCTCGTCCCGGATCTGCCATGCGCCGGCCAGGCGGAAGAAACCCTTCAGGGCAGATTCGGACAAGCGCTCGCGTTCGGAACGCGCGGACAGGTCGACGAGTACCGCCGGCTCGAACCGGCTCTTGGGGTAGGCGTAAGCGAAGCTCATGAAAGATTCCTCCGGTTATGGATCATATATACTCCGCTTCCGGACCTATTGCAAGCGTCTTGTACAAAGCTTTATGTCGTGCCAGAATGCAAAACTTATCAAATCCTCATCCTTGCAAACGACGAGAAAGGAGGCGCCATGCGTCTACTGTCGATTGTGGTCATGGGCATCAGCATGCTGATGCTGGCGGTGGCGAGTGCGGCGCGGCCGTCGAACGACGAGTTGAAGAAGCAGGTGGCCGACACCGAACGCGCCTTCGCGGCGACGATGAAGGCGCGCGACCATGCCGCGTTCACGTCCTTCCTGGCCGACGAGGCCATCTTCTTTTCCGGTCCGACGCCGCTGCGCGGCCGGGAAAACGTCGCGAACGCGTGGCGTAAATACTACGAAGGCGAGCGTGCGCCATTTTCGTGGGAGCCGGAGCAGGTGGAAGTGGTGGAGTCCGGTACGCTGGCCTACAGCGGCGGGCCCGTCTACGATGCCGGCGGCAAGCGCGTCGGCCGGTTCAATTCCATCTGGCGGCTGGAAGCGCCGGGCCGCTGGAAGATCGTGTTCGACCGCGGCGAGCAGCCGTGCCAGTGCGAGGCCAAGCCGGCGAAGTAACCCTGCTACCGTCTGCTGCGCTCAACATTGTGACTGCTGATGCACGATCCGCAATATCGCGCGCAGGTGGCGGCCCAGAACGCCGGCTAAACCAGCCGCCGCACCCGAGCTACCACCTGGGTACGGGCATGGGTGCCGTGATGCAGGCGCCGATCTACACGCGCTGAGAGCCTACGCGAATTGGTAGGGTGGGCACCCCGTGCCCACGCGAACGCCGGCCAACCGCAAACGTCCGCGTGGGCACAGGGGTGCCCACCCTACTGGATCAGGCCGGCTCGGCGTGCTCGACCAGCAGCTGGACTTTCGTGACGCCGTTGTATTCGTTGGCGTCGAGCCGGAACGCCACGCGCGCCTTGTCGCCCAGCGCGTCGGTATGCCCGAACCAGATGGCGTCATAGCGCCGCCCGTTGCGTTCCAGCAGGAGCTTCAGGTGGCGGTCTTTCAGGATACGCTGGCTCACCACGCGGAATTCGTCGCAGAACACGGGCGGCGCGAAGCCCTGGCCCCAGACCTGGCCGTCCAGCAGCTCGATGAATTGCGTGCTGTAGAAATCGTCTTCCAGCGGACCGTCCGTTTCGACGATCCGCTCCAGCTGCGCTGCCGTCAGCCAGGCGCGGCCGACGGCCTCGAAGGCCTGCGCGAACGCGTCGAAATGGCCGGCGCGGATCGTCAGGCCCGCCGCCATCGCGTGGCCGCCGAACTTGTCGATCAGGCCGGGCACCTTCTTCGACACGAGGTCGAGTGCATCGCGCAGGTGGAAGCCCGGGATCGAACGCCCGGACCCCTTGATCCAGCCTTCGCCCGCGGGCGCGAACGTGATCGTCGGGCGGTAGAATTTTTCCTTCAGGCGCGACGCGACGATACCGATCACGCCCTGGTGCCAGCCGTCGTCGAACACGGCGATCGTGCTGGCGTCCGCCGGATTGAAATCGTCCAGGTGCAGCAGGGCCGTGCCCTGCATGTCGGCCTCGATCTCGCGCCGCTTCAGGTTGATCTCGTTGAGCTGCTGGGCGATGGCCCAGGCGCGGCCCTCGTCGTCCGTGATCAGGCATTCGATCCCGAGCGACATGTCTTCCAGCCGGCCCGCCGCGTTCAGGCGGGGGCCGAGGGCGAAGCCGAGGTCGAACGGCGACGCACAGCGCGCCTCGCGTCCCGCCACGCGGAACAGCGCGGCGACCCCTGCATGCATGCGGCCCGCGCGCATGCGCTTCAGGCCCTGCGCGACGAGGATGCGGTTGTTGGTGTCGAGTTTCACCACGTCCGCCACGGTGCCCAGCGCGACGAGGTCGAGCAGGTTGTCGAGCTTGGGCTGCGTCTGCGCGTCGAACACGCCGCGCCGGCGCAGCTCCGCACGCAGCGCCAGCAGCACGTAGAACACGACGCCGACGCCGGCCAGGTGCTTGCTGGGGAAGCCGCATTCGGGCTGGTTCGGATTCACGATCACGCGCGCGTCCGGCAGGAACTCGCCCGGCAGGTGGTGGTCGGTGACGACAACGTCGATGCCGCGCCGCCGCGCCGCCTCCACGCCGTCGATGCTGGCGATGCCGTTGTCCACCGTGATGATGATGTCCGGCGCCTTTTCGCGTGCCGTCAGCTCGACGATCTCCGGCGTCAGGCCGTAGCCGTACTCGAAGCGGTTGGGCACGATATAGTCCACGCGCGCGCCCATGGCGGTAAGGCCGCGCAGCGCAGTGGCGCAGGCGGTGGCGCCGTCGCAGTCGTAGTCGGCCACGATGGTCATCTTCTTGCCGGCCGCGATGGCGTCGGCGAGATAGGTCGCCGCCGCGTCGATCTGGCGCAGCGCGCCGGGCGGCACCAACGCTTGCAGCTCGACGGCGAGTTCGCGCGGGTCGGCAAGGCCGCGCGCGGCGTACACGCGCGCGAGGACGGGGTGGATCCCGCTCTGGCGCAGCATTTCGGATAGTCTTACGGGGCAGGGGCGGATGGTGATGCGGGTCTTCAAAGCAGTCGTTCCAGGGTCGGGCGGCGCCAGAATTTACGTTGCGCCAGCGGGGTCGTCGTGGTCTCGAGGTGGCCGTCGCGGTGGCTGAGCACGAGGCTCACCTCCTTGATGCGGCCTTTGGTGAGCAGCGCGAGCAGCGGCGCGAACAGCCCGGCTTCCAACCGCTGCATCTGCTGCAGCCAGCCGTGCCAGTCGGCCGCGATACCGGCGGCCGCCACATTGCCGCAGGCGAGCAGCCAGTCGCCGCCTTCGGCCAGCAGGGCGTCCAGGCCGGACAGGTTGTCGAGCCGGCGCTCGGCCAGCGCCGTCAGCCAGCCGGGGGCTTCGAACGCGGCCACGCGCGGCCGGGTGTCCGCCTTGCCGGCCGCCTTCGCGACCAGTTGCTGGCCGCGTTCCGTGGCCATGCTGGCATTCCCCCACGGCCAGAAGGAATTGATCGGCAACTGGCCGCGCGCCTCGCGCGCCGCGTTGGCCGGATCCGTGAACCACGTCACCTGCACGTCGTTCTGCAGCTTGCGGAACGCGCGTGCCTGCGGGCCGGACGGCATCCAGTCCGTCAGGTTCATGTTCACGGCCGCGTCCGGGCTGGCCGTCGCGATGTCGGTCCAGTCGTCGGCGCGCATGAACCACGTGTCGTGCGTGCCCCACGCCAGCGCGTGGCCGGCTTCCTCGAAGCAGGGCCGGGCGCTGTCGAACAGGGCTCTGGCCTCGGCTTCGCGCAGGTCGAGCTGGCGCGTGTCGCCCATCTGCAGGTGCGTGCGCGCGATCTGGATGTGCGTCGGGTTGACGACGAACCACATGCCGTCACCCGGATCGAGCCCGATGCCGCGCATGGCGCTGGCTGCCACACCGGGTACGAGGT
>NZ_JBFUDR010000445.1:0-3725 GCF_056404615.1 Massilia sp. P2_C2
CAGCGGCACGGTGCGCGTGACGCAGACGGCACGCGGCGTCACGCTGGAAATCAATGCCAGCGTCCTGTTCGACGAGGGCGACGCCGCCCTGACCCCGGCCGCCCGCGCGACCCTGCAGACCGTCGCCGGCCTGCTGAAGGATGACCCGCACGGGATCGAAGTCGAAGGCTTCACGGACAATACGCCGATCGGCAACCCGGCATTCGCGTCGAACTGGGAATTGTCGGCCGTGCGCGCGACAACCGTCGTGCGCCTGTTCGCGGCGAACGGCGTGGCCGCGGAACGCCTGGCGGCCGTGGGGCGCGGCGCCAACCGGCCGGTGGCATCCAACACCGACCCCGTCGGACGGGCGCGCAACCGGCGCGTGGCCATCACGATCCTCTCCGGCGCGTGAACGGTGGGCACGGGGTGCCCACCAAACGCAATCGTGCGCGGTACAATCGTTCCAGCCCGACAGCAGGTCGGCATTGCCAAGGAGGCGGAATGAACGTGCATGCAAGCCTGAGCGTCGACGCGAGGCATGACAAGGTATGGATCACCTTCAGGGCGGAAAACCGCGGCGAGCGCCGGGTGTGGCTGCCGCGCGCCCTGGCCTATGACCCCAGGCCCGCCGGCCGTGTGTTCGACGTGCGCGCGCACCCGGGCGGGGCGCCTATCCCTTATGTCGGGCCCGCCGCCGCGCACGGCACGCCCGCCGCTTCCGACTGGTTCGAGCTGCAGCCGCACTCCGCCCATACGCACACCATCGACATCACGGCCGACTACGCGTTCACACCCGGCGATCACACTTACGAATTGCGCTACGCAGGCACGGTGCTGGGCGACATCCACCAGCTCGCCGCGACGACGCCGCTCGTCACCGAACCCGTCTTGTTCCGCCACATCACGTCCTGAATCCGGCGCTCAACGCGTCGGCAGGATGTTTCGGTACGGATCGTTCTCGCCGAAGTATTCGGGCGAGTCGGCATTGTCGACCTTCCAGAAGGCCTTGCACACATGGATCGTGGTCGGCTGGTCCGCATACACATAGGTGTACCACGACCGGGTGCACGCGCAGTCGACCGTGGGCGGCCGGGTGGCGAAAGCGTGGCCGATGGCATCGACGTGACGTGCAACGGTCGCCGCGATGCTGTCCTGTTGCGCGTTCGAGCAATGGCTGAACGTCAGGCTGCCGCCGGTGGGCGCGGGCGCGGGAATGGGGGCGTACGCCGATTCGGGCATGCCGCGCGGCATCAACCCGTCGATCCAGACGGCCGCCGCGAGCGGCGTCACGGCGGCGCCCTGCGGCCGTGACGCGTCCGGCCGGCCGTACACCTGCAGGCGGTCCGCGCGGTAGCGCACGCTGTAGGCGCCCGTGATATCCATCCGGTACAGCGCGGACAGTTCCACCCGGCTGCTGCGCGCCATGCCAGGCGCCAGTGCGACGAAGTCGGCGGCCGTCGGCGGCGCACGCCTGGCCTGGATGCCCAGATAGCTGACGGGCAGGCCGTCGCGCGTAACGGCGAACAACGGTGCCTGCACGCCGGCGAACGGCGTCTGCCATTTCAGCAGGTAGCGCGTCGCGTTCGACGTGTTCCGGATCGTCACGGTCACGACGACGTCGTCGCTGCGCATCAGGCTTTGCCGGGCCGGTGCGACGTCGACGATAATGCCATCCGTGGGCGCGGCCTGGCAGGTGCCGGGCAGCAGCAGGACGGCCGCGATGCCGCTGGTCCAGCGTAATCGGTTCTTCATGGAGTCTCCCGATACCGTGAAAACCATTGTTGTAGCGCGGCGTCTGCTGACCGTTATTGTTGTTTCGCAGGAGTTATTGTTGTGATACGTCGCCAGTGGCGTTCAATTTGCTGTATTGGCACAACATTTCAGTTTGATGAGCCAATATTGCTCGATTTACATTTAATAAGTTGTTATCATATATTGATTCTCTGAATACAAATGTTTCATATGAGAATCTATTTCATCCACGCCGGCGGCCCCTTTCCCGGCGTCATACGTTTCAGCACATGAATATCGAGCACGACAGCCACGCATCCCGCCTGAACGGATTTCGCGCGACCGGCGCCGGCGCACGGCCGGGCAGGGCGGCATGAAACGGCGCACGCATAAAATTCCCTCCACCGTACGGCTGTCCATCCTGGCCGCGCTGCTGGCGGTCTTCATGGCCTGGCTCGCGCTCGGCCACACCGCGCTGCTGCCGTGGGACTCGCGCTGGTATCTGACGGCGCATACGGCGATGGAAGTGTTTTCGGTGGTCATCGCGATGCTCGTGTTTTCCACCGGATGGCATGGTATCGGCCGCGACGTGCCGATCCGGGTGGCCTTGTTGTCGCCGGCCGCGTTGGCCATCGGCCTGCTCGACATCGGCCACCTGATGACCGTACCGGGCATGCCCGGCTTGAACGGACCGGTTACGGTCGTGCGGGCTATCGATTTCTGGCTGCTCGCCCGCGCCGTCAGTGCCGTCGCGCTGCTCGGCGCCGCCTTCGCGCCGCGTGAACGGATCGTCGGCCCCCGCGTTCGCAAGTGGGCGCTGCTGGTTGCGCTGGGCATCGTCGTGCTCGGTTTCTGGCAGGCGGTGAGTGATCCGTTGAAACTGCCGGCCGCCTTCGTGCAGGGGAAGGGGCTGATGCCGTTCAAAATCGACTTCGAGATCGCCCTGATTGTCCTGAACGGCCTCGCCGCGTTGTTCCTGCTGCGTCGTGCACTCGTCACGCGCCTGCGCACGGACCGCTACCTGGCCACGGCCGCCGCCGTCATGGCCCTCAGCGGCGTCAGCTTCTCGCTGTACGCACGTCCGGACGACGTGATGAACATGATCGGTCACGTGTATAAAGTGATCGCCTATCTGTGCCTGCACCGCGCGATCTGGGTGGCCGCCGTGCAGGCGCCTTACCTGCGGCTGCAGCGTTCGGAGCGTTCGCTGGCCGAGAGCGATGCGAGCTTCCGCAGCCTGATGGAGTGCGCGCCGGACGCCATCCTGCTGGTCGGTGCGGAAGGGCGCATCACGATGATGAACGCACGCGCCGAAAACCTGTTCGGCGTGGCGCGCGCGACGGCTGCCGGCCTGCCGCTGGACATCCTCGTGCCGCCTGCCGCCGGCGAGACCGAACTGGATTGTCATCGCCTCTACGGTCCCACTTTTCCGGCCGAGGTGCGCCGCGCCGTCATGCCGGGCGGGCAGCAGGTGGCCATCGTGCGCGACCTGTCGGAGCGGCGCCGGCTGGAGCGTGCCCTCGTCGAGCAGCTGACCCATGACGCGTTGACGGGCCTGCCCAACCGCACCCGCATCCTCGAGGCGCTGGACGAGGCGATCGCCGGCGCGCGCCAGGACGGCCGTACGCTGGCCGTGCTCGTGTTCGACCTGCACGAATTCCGCAAGATCAACAGTGGCTATGGCTATGGCGGCGGCGACGACGTGCTGCGCGAATGCGTCGTCCGGCTGTCCGGCCAGCTGGAGGGCGGCGACATGCTGGCGCGCCAGGGCGGCAACGAGTTCATCGTCGTGCAGAAGCAGTCCGGCCAGGACGCCGCCGTGGTGCTGGCCGCGCGGCTGCTGGACGCCATGCGCGAGCCGTTCCTGGTCGGCGGCCAGCGCGTGTTCCTGTCCGCCAGCGTCGGCATCGCGCTGCTGCCGGAAGGCTGCTGCGGCGCCCATGAATTGCTGCAGATGGCGCAGGTGGCGATGGCCGGGGCGCGTGCCGAAGGTCCCGCGCGCTACCGCTTCC
>NZ_JBFUDR010000446.1:0-3714 GCF_056404615.1 Massilia sp. P2_C2
AATGAAACGTGCCCACGAGGACGCCAGCGTCATGTTGGCGTAACGCCTCCCGAAACCGTTATTTGATGTTGAGGCTTTTCTTAATGAAACGTGCCCACGAGGACGCCAGCGTCATGTTGGCGTAACGCCTCCCGAAACCGTTATTTGATGTTGAGGCTTTTCTTGGCCTCGTCCAGCAAATCGGTCTTGACCCAATCCTTCGCCACCGGCGGCTTCGCCATCCGCCCGACACCCGTCTTGACCATGATGTCGGTGGTCGTCTGGATATGCTCCGGCGTGATGTCGTAGGTATAGGGAGAATTGCTGATCGCGTCGTCGAAATCGTCCTTCGTGATCTGCCCCTTGAACACGACCTCGCGCACGTATTTCTCGGCCAGCGCGCGATCCTTGATGAAGGCGTTCGTGGCTATCACGAAGCAGCGCATGAATTTCTCGGCGACGGGACGGCGCGTAGCGTAGAATTTTTCCGTCATGACCATCGTCCGCACCGGCTCTCCGATCGGCGTGTCGTACGGCTTGAGCACTTCGACGCCGAAGCCCTTGTTGATCGCCTGCGACGACTGCGGCTCCGACTGCATCATCGCGTCGATGTTCTTGCCCAGCAGCGCCTGGTTCAGGTCGGCGTAGGCCAGGTAGATGATCTGCACGTCCTTGCCGGGCGCGGCGTCGGCCGTGAGGCCCGCCTTTTGCAGCTCGGCCATCAGCAGGACTTCCTGGATGCCGCCGCGCGTCACGCCCACCTTCTTGCCCTTCAGGTCGCGGACGGCCTTGACGCCGGCGTCCGGCCGCGCGACGAGCCGCGCGCCGCCCTTGGCGAAGCCGGCCACGACATAGATCGGCGCCCCGCCGGCGCGGCCCGAGATCGCGGCCTCGGATGCCGTCGTGCCGACGTCGAGCTCGCCCGCGATGATGGCCTGCATCACGTCCAGGCCCTTGGCGAAGATGCGTTCCTCGACCTTGATGCCGCACTTGGGCGCGATTTCCTTGATGTACGAGACCGCGCCGTAGTGCGCGAACTTGAGATTGCCGAGACGGACGACGTCCTGGGCCTGGGCACTGCCCGCGGCCAGCAGCGCGGCCATGACGAGGGTATTGCGAAACCCGGTTGCTTTCATTGCCTGCCTCTCCGATTGGGATGAAACTTATTGGAATGAATTGCTGGGTGCTGCGACGGCCACGCGCTTGATTGCTCCTGGCCCTGGAAACGGTAAACGCGAAGCAATATATTGTCAAACCGTCCAATCAGATTTTACTGGGAATCAAATATCCAGGTTGACCACACGGCTTGCGAATGGCTGAATAGCGGTCTTGACGGAGGAAAACGCGCCCCGACATGAGGTAAAATTGCAGTTTGCGCGATGCCCCGCTTATATAGAGTACGAAGGTAAACAATGCTGGATAACCTGACCCAACGCCTTGCCAAGGTCGTCAAGACGATGCGCGGCGAGGCCCGCCTCACCGAGTCGAACACCGCCGAAATGCTGCGCGAAGTGCGCCTGGCCCTGCTCGAGGCCGACGTGGCGCTGCCGGCCGTACGCGAATTCATCGCCAAAGTGAAGGAAAAGGCCCTGGGCGAGGAAGTCATCGGCTCCCTGTCGCCCGGCCAGGCCCTTGTCGGCGTCGTGCAGAAGGAACTGGCCGCGCTGATGGGCGCCGACCTCGGTCCGGAGGCGTCGCAGCTGTCGTTCGCGCAGCAGCCGCCGGCCGTGATCCTGATGGCGGGCCTGCAGGGTGTCGGTAAAACGACCACCACCGGCAAGCTGGCCAAGTACCTGAAGGAACAGAAGAAGAAAAAGGTCCTGACCGTCTCCGCCGACGTGTACCGCCCGGCCGCAATCGCGCAGCTGGAATCCGTGACGAAGCAGGTCGGCGCCGACTTCTTCCCGTCCACCGCGAGCGACAAGCCGGTCGACATCGCGAAGAACGCCGTCGACTGGGCGCGCCGCCACTACCACGACGTCGTCATCGTCGACACGGCCGGCCGTCTCGCCATCGACGAGGCGATGATGCAGGAGATCGCCGCCGTGCACGCGGCCGTGAACCCGATCGAGACGCTGTTCGTCGTCGATGCCATGGTCGGCCAGGACGCGATCAACACGGCTAAAGCCTTCAACGACGCGCTGCCGCTGACCGGCGTGGTCCTGACGAAGCTCGACGGCGATTCGCGCGGCGGCGCGGCGCTGTCCGTGCGCCACGTGACGGGCAAGCCGATCAAGTTCGCCGGCGTGTCGGAAAAGCTGGACGGCCTCGAAGCCTTCGATCCGGCCCGGATGGCCAACCGCGTGCTGGGCATGGGCGACATCCTTGCGCTGGTCGAGGAAGCGCGCAAGGGCGTGGACATGCAGGCCGCGACCGACATGGCCAACAAGATCAAATCGGGCGGCAAGTTCGACATGAACGACTTCCGCGCCCAGCTCGCGCAGATGAAGAAGATGGGCGGCATGGCCGGCCTGCTGGATAAACTCCCGGCCCAGTTCCAGCAGGCGGCGTCCGGCGCCAACATGGACCAGGCCGAGAAGCAGGTGCGCCGCATGTGCGGCATCATCGACTCGATGACGCCGGCCGAACGCGCCAAGCCGGAACTGATCAAGGCCAACCGCAAGCGCCGCATCGCGGCCGGCGCCGGCGTGCAGGTGCAGGAAGTCAACCGCATGCTGAACCAGTACGAGCAGATGAATACGATGATGAAGAAGCTCAAGGGCGGCGGCCTGATGAAGATGATGCGCGGGATGAAAGGCATGATGCCGGGCCTGCGCTAAGAAGCATTACCATGCTACGGAAAGCCGTGCGGGATCGAACGTCCCGCACGGCTTTCGCGCGTTTGGCATGTCTGTTTTTTCACTCTAGGGGGGCGTGGGTAACACAACCAGTCGATTTAGGGCTTGTAAGAGTGAAAAAATTTCGAAAAAGACTTGCACGAACACTAAAACCCTACCAATATAAGCCGGGTGCGCTCACGCGCAAATTTCCATGTGTTCCGTTTAGGAGGCTCGAAGATGGCAACAGCCAAAAAAACCACTGCAGCGCCCGCGAAGAAAGCCGCAGCTGCAAAGCCGGCTGCGGCGGCGAAGCCCGCAGCGAAAAAGGCAGCTCCAGCCAAAGCAGCAGCACCGAAAGCAACCGCAGCGGCAAAGAAGCCGGCAGCGGCCCGCAAGCCCAACGCCGCTTTCATGAAAGAGATGACCCCATCGGCACCGCTGGCCGCCGTCGTCGGCGCGAAGCCGCTGCCGCGCACCGAAGTGACCAAGAAGGTCTGGGACTACATCAAGGCGCAGAACCTGCAGGACGCGGCCAACCGCCGCATGATCAACGCCGACGACAAGCTGAAAGCCGTCTTCGGTGGCAAGGCGCAGGTGTCGATGTTCGAAATGACCAAGCTGATCTCGGATCACCTCAAATAAGAAGATCTGGCTGTCCCATCGCCCCGATACAGAAAGCCCCGGCAGACCGGGGCTTTTTGCTTTCATGACGCAAACGTTACGCGTGGGCTCGGGGAGCCCACCCTACGGGTTATCGCAGTACGTAGGGTGTGTTAGGGCAAAGTTGTAATGTCCGCTTTGAGCGCGCCGAAATCATCGCCGCCAGTGTCAGGGGCGAGATCACGGCGGTCATTGCGGCACAGCGCCTGGATGGAGGAGTTGGAGCGCGCCGAAATCATCGCCGCCAGTGTCAGGGGCGAGATCACGGCGGTCATTGCGGCACAGCGCCTGGGGC
>NZ_JBFUDR010000447.1:0-3685 GCF_056404615.1 Massilia sp. P2_C2
GCGCAGGACGGTGCGCTCGTGCCAGCGAGTCGCGTTCGATGTCGCGTCCCAGTTCCTGCGGACCGCGCTTGCCGAGTACGGCAGCGCTGGAGACTTCTTTCACCTCGACCGCTGCGATCTCGACCGTGGTCGATTTGTCGACGCCCGCGACGCGCGTGGTTTGCGTCTCCTGCACGCTGATGTCGAGGATGCGGACGACGGCGCCGCTCGCGTCGCTCACCGGCTCCTCGAACACCAGGGTCGCGCGGGGGAACCTCTGCGCAAGCTGCACGCCGCTGGTGAGCGCACCCATTGCGCCGCGCTCGCTGGGGACCGAGCCGCTCGTCAGCGGGCCGAGGACCTTGCCCAAGCCCTTCGAGCGTGGCGCGAGCAGCGCGATCGATTGGAGGATCCCCTGCACCTGCACCGGCTCGAATCCGCCGACGAGGCTGTGCAAGCGCTCGGCGGTCAAATTCGGCCTGAGTTCGTAAAGCAGCCTGAACCCCTCTACCGCCTCGGCATCCCAGCTGGCCATGTGGGTCAGCAAGCGATTCGCAAGATCCCTGCTTTCGGCCGCGAATTCCTTCGGCGCCCCGTAGGCCAGCGCCCGCGCCAGCAGTACCGGGTCGCCATCGAGCGACAGATAGCGCGACAACCCGTTCCAGGCCGCTTCGTTGGCCGGGTCGATGAAGCGCGCAAGGTGCTGGAGCACGCGCGGCACGGCCCTTGCGCCGGCGGCGGTCGAACCCGCCTGTTCGAGCTGCGCTTCCAGCAATGCGCCGGGCACCGCCCTTTGTGCCCGCGCCTTCGCCAGGCCCTCGGCCGCGAGCTTGCCCTTTGCCATCGATGTCACGCTGTTGCCGAGCGCCGCGGCTGCCTTCGTGTCAACCGGCACGATTTCCGCCAGCACCGGGCCGCCCGGCTCGCTCACCTCGAAGCCGCCGCTCGGCAGCGCCTTGACGGTATTTCCCTGCTTCAGATAGCCGGCACGCAGTTCGGCGAGGCCGCGTGGCGGGTTCGCACGGTCGTAGACCCACTGGTCGCTGTCGCCCACGCGCACCAAGCCTTCGGTCGACTCGGGCAGCAATGCGCGCACTTTCAACAACGACGAGAAGTCCATCGCCTGGAGCTTCGTGCGCATCGCCCCGAGCGCCGCCTTGACCTGCGCCGGCGTGAGTTCGCCGAACGCGCCCGATTTCGCAAGGGGCTCGCAGTGCGCTTCGAGAAAGTCGGCAAGGTCGAGTCCCTGCTTGCGCAACGCTTCGAATTCCGGCTTGGCGAGCTTGCCCTGAGCGGCCGCAAGGTTGACGGCCTCGGCCGCGGCCTTGAAATCGCCGAGCCGATCCGCAACGTCCAGCAACAGCCTGGCCTGGTCCTCCGCGATGCCCAGGTCCTTGGCGATTTCCGACGCCCCTGGCTTGGCCAGCGCGGTGCCGCCGGCCGCCGTGGAAGGCACGGCATGCTCGGATTGGGCGGTGGCCGCACTGAGCGCCATGCCGATGCCGCTCATCACCATGTTAATAGTGAGCAACTGGGTGAAGTCCGTTTCGCCTTTCGAGTCCCTCAGTCTGGCCTCGATCAGCTGCACGCCGGTCTGCAAAGTGGCCATCCCGGCGGTGGGCGMGACCACCCGGGTGCCGAACGCGACGATCGCCGAGCGGCCCTTGGCAAGCGAGGTCCCGAATTCGGCGAACACGGTGCCGATGCGCGACAGCAGCACATTGATCGCAAGGCTCTTCGTCCAGCCAAGAACGCCCTTGGGACGCTGCGGGGAACCGGCGGGAAGGCTGGCGGCATTCAGCACCGTCAGCGTGGCGCCCTCGCCGAGCGCGGCCAGCCACTTCGACTGGGTCGCCGCGCGGATCCACAGGCCCATCCTGCCCGCCGTCGCGCCCGCGACGAACATGAACGGGAGCTGCTCGACAACCGCCGCGATGAGCTTCTTGGTTCGCACCTCGCCCGGGATCGCGTCGACGATTGGCTGCAGGCGCCCGATCCACCTATCGATCTTGCCGTCGATGCCAGGGTGGTCGCCTTGCTTGAGCTCGTCGGCGAATTCGTTCTGCAGGTTGGTGAGCTCCGTCAGCCAGCGTTGCCGGTCGTCCGCCGCGAACGGCAGCAAGGACTGGCCGGCGTTGTTGGTCCCGTACAGCAGCTCCTGCATTGGTTCGATCGGCTGCCACAGATGAAGCACCGCGACCCGCACCTGGACATCGACGATCAAGCGGATCAATGCCGCATTGTCGTCCGCATTCGGCATTTTGCCGACTTTCTCCAGGCTCGCCGGCAACGCGCCGATCGCTTCTTCCGCGCGCTTCAGATCGCGCAGAGCGTTGATCGTTCTCTGCAGTTCGCCGGTGCGCTTGCCGCGCATGCCGCCCTCGAAGGATTTCCGGATCTGGGCCACGGAGTAGCGCGGATCGTCACCCTTGAGTTCCTTGCCGACCACCAGCACCGTCTCCGCGCCAGCCATCGACTGCACGACGGTCTCGTACAGTTCCGGCAACTGCTTGCGCACGTACGCCCACAGGCCGTAGCTCTGGATGATCCGCAGATCCCTGTAGAACGTGTCGAGAAAGCGCAGCTCCGCAAAGATGCCCGGGTCGCTCGCCCTTGGCAGCGTGTCGAGGTAGTAGCCGGCGACGGTATCGAAGGCTTCGCGCATTTCGCCGGGCGTGTCGGTGCCGAGCGCGCCGGCCAGGCTCGCCATCCGGGTCACGCGGGGCTGCACCAGGTCGACCAGCGCGAGCAGGTTCGTGTCGCGCCGCTCCAACATGGCCAGCCCGCGCGCGTTCGGTTTGCCATCGACGACGTAGTACGCGCTGTCGACGGGCGCGTCGACCGGAAGCTCCGCGCCGACGACCCACGCATCGACCACCTGTGCCGCGCCTGCCTGCTCGGCCCGCCGTTGCTGCGCGAGCTGATCGATCCGGGTGATGCGGGCGGCCAGCGGTGCGCTCGGGTTCGGCAGCGTCTTGAGCGTGGCGACCAGGCCGTCGAGCGCACGCGCCGCCTGGCCGTGGAGCATCAGCACCTTTGCAAATGGCGCCTGGCTGCGCCCCGGGCCGGGCTTGCGTTGCAGCCGAAGGGGCCCCGGTGCGGCCGACTGCTGCAGCACATGCGCCAGCTCGTGTACCAGCAATGCACGGCCGGATGCCTTGTGCGGCGCGAACCGGTCCTGCCCGAACACGATGTGGTGCCCGAAGGTATAGGCATCGGCTGCGACATCGCGCGCCGAACGCGCCGCCACGTCGTCACGGTGCACGCGCACCCGGCTGAAGTCGTGCCCGACGGCGGCTTCCAGTTCGTTCCGCAGCGGCGCGGGCAAGGCCTCGCCGGAGCGCCCGATCGTCTCGTTCACGCTGGGTGGCAGCTGCGCCGACGACCAGGCGCGGTGGGCCCCGCCATCGCCCGCCGCCTCGGGAACCGCGCTGGAGGTAGCGGGCGTACCGGCCACGCGCTGCGCCAGCGCGTCGGCCTCCTGCTCGGCCGCGGCACTGGTGCTATCGGCGGTCGGTTCCCAGCGCGCTCCGGCGGGTGTACCGGCCAACGCAGTGTTGCCACGGTCGCGATGCGCCTGAATCTGGCCGAGGTCGTGCGCGCTGCGCGGTTCAGGCACGACGCCGCGCCGCGGCTGCACGGCGACGCCAGGAAGGGGCGCGATGGCGCGGCTCGGTGCAGTCATGTGCGCGCCTGATAGCGAACC
>NZ_JBFUDR010000448.1:0-3681 GCF_056404615.1 Massilia sp. P2_C2
GGGCATGGTCGCCCCGCCGGCCGAGCAAATCGAGGAACTCTGGCAGCTGGCGCGGATCGGCAACATGCGGCAAATCCGCKAACGGGCCGCCTACCTGCAGGGTCTCGATCCGGCCTATGGTCCTTTCGCGAGCCGCCTGGACGCGCTGGCGCAGGGCTATCATTCGAAGCAGCTGGCCGCCTTCGTGGCGCGCTTCCGGACCGAGAACGCGGTGCCACCGGCGTGACACAAGGTTGAACGCGCGGCATGCTGCATTCGCCGCAGCGCACTGTTGCAAAAACCGCATATCAATAGAAACTCCACCAAGATATTGATATGCCAACATATTCGTTCTGCATCACGCCATCCCTTCGTAAGATGCCTGCACTTATCCATTACGAAGGGACACCATGACCGCCAGCACCGGCCGCCGCCAGGCCCGCCTCCTCCACCGACAACGGCATGCATGCCGCGTCCGCACGGCCGCCCTGCTGGCCCTGTGCATGCTGCCGGTGGCGGCGACGTTCGCCGCGCCGAGCGTGTTCCCGACCGGTGTCACCCGCTACGAGCCAGGCAAGGCGTGGAACGGCTATGTACTGTTCTCCGGCCAGGACAGGAAGACGCACCTGATCGACATGAACGGCAACGAGGTGCACCAGTGGGCGCAGGAAGGCTTCCCGCCCGTGCTGCTGGCGCCGGGACAGACGGGCGGCGCACGCGGCCACGTGCTGCTGCAACTGGCGCAGCTGCCGGGCGCGCGCACGGCCGGCAATGGCCTCGGCAATGCCGCGATCGGTGAACTCGATTGGGACGGCAACGTAGTCTGGCGCTGGGGCGCAGCCGCGCAGCAGGCCTACGGCGGTGCCGACACGGCGACCAGCGCCGCCCCGGGCGGGTCCGCCAAGCAGCACCACGACTGGGAACGCCTCGCCAACAGCAACACACTCGTGCTGGCGAACCTCGTCCATCCCGTGAGAGGCTTCAAGGCGGCCCAGGTTCTCGACGACGTGCTGTACGAAGTCGACCCGCAAGGGGAGATCGTGTGGCGCTGGACGGCGTCCGACCACCTGGAGGAATTCGGCTTTTCGAAAGCCGCGCTGGACCAGCTGCGCAATGCCGCGCCGCGCGAAGGCGCCAAGGCCGTCGACTACCTGCACACGAACAGCGCCCGTGCGCTTGGTCCGAACAAGTGGTTCGACCAGGGCGATGCGCGCTTCGCACCGGACAACGTGATCATCAGTTCGCGCCAGGCGAACATCGTCGCCATCGTCGACAGGAAGAGCGGCAAGGTCGTGTGGCGCCTCGGCCCCGATTTTGCGCCGACCGCCGGCGGCCTCCCGCGTCCCGTCGACCAGCTGATCGGCCAGCACGATCCGCACCTGATCGCGCCTGGCCTGCCCGGCGCGGGCAACCTGATCGTATTCGACAACCAGGGTGAGGCCGGCTACCCGATCGTCAGCCCCGGCATGTTCCCGCACTCGCGCGTGCTGGAAATCGACCCGGTCAAGAAAGAGATCGTGTGGGAATACACGGCCGTCGACTCCCGCCAGACGCAGTGGAGCTTCTACAGCGCCTTCATCAGCAGTGCGCGCCGCCTGCCGAACGGGAACACCCTGATCGACGAAGGCATGAACGGCCGCGTGTTCCAGGTGACGCCCAAAGGCGAGATCGTCTGGGAATACGTCAGCCCGTTCTACGGCGATTCCGCCGTGGGCGGCAGCGGACGCCAGGTCCGCACGAACTGGGTCTACCGCGCCCAGCCCGTCCCTTACGACTGGGCGCCAGCCGGCACGCCGCGCAGCGAGCGTCCGCTCGGTTCCGCGTCCGCCGTCGCCAGCACGCGCTGACCCTTTTTCACCTGTTCCGGTTCAACGCGGCGCGCCCCGCGCGCCGCGGCGGCCACGCACATCCCTATTCACTACGAGGAGAACCCGGTGTTTCACGCATCCGCAGCACGACAAAAGCCCAGGCGCCCCGGAGCGCCGGCCGTTTCACGCACTTCCATCGCGGCGGCGGCCATGATGATGTACGCCGGATGCGTACGGGCGCAGGAGTCGGGACCAAATGCCGCCGCCGCCCTGGTCGCGGCCGCCGACGTGAGCCCCGATCCGGCCGCCACGCAACCGCTGTCGGAGACCATCCAGACCGTGCTCGTGTCCACCCGCCGCCGCGTCGAAAGCGCGCAGAACGTGCCGACGCCGATGACGGTGCTGAACGGCGACGAGCTGGAGGCGAACCGGGTCTATCGCGCGCAAGACCTGCAACAGCTGCTGCCCAGCACGACGATCAACTATGTCCACGCCCGCCAGATGAGCTTTGCCGTGCGCGGCCTGGGCAACAACCCGGCCAGCGACGGGCTGGAAGGCAGCGTCGGCCTGTATCTCGACAACGTCTATCTTGCCCGTCCCGGCATGGCCGCGCCGCACCGCGAACGTCGGCGCGCGCTGGGAGCATCCGCTCGACGCGCCTGGAGCTGATTCCTGGCGCGCCTACGTGAACTTCATCGTGGCTTACCGCTCGTCCACCTACGGTACGCTGGACGCCTCCAGGTATTCACGGATCCCGGCATACGGTCTCGCGAGCCTGGCGACCGGCGTGCGCTCGAACCGCGAGCGCGCGTGGGACCTGCAGCTGTGGGCCCACAACGTATTCGACCGCCAGTACTATACGAGCATGTGGAACAACGCGTTCGGCTCGTACAACGCCGTCATCGGCACGCCGCGCACGATCGGCGCGACGGCCCGTCTCGATTTCCAAGCAAGGAACCACCATGAGCAAACCCGATACGAAACGCCGCGCCGTCATCAAAGCCCTTCCAACCGTCGCCTTCGCGCCGCAAGCCCTGTTCGCGGCCGAACAGCAGGAGCGCCCGAACATCGTCTTCATCCTCGCGGACGACCTGGGCTACGCCGACCTGGGCGTCTACGGCAACACGGACTTCGCCACGACCAACCTCGACCGCCTCGCGGCGCAGGGCGTGCGCTTCACGCAGGCCTATGCCAATTCCGCCGTGTGCTCGGCGACGCGCTTCGGCCTGATCACGGGCCGCTACCAGTATCGCCTGCGCGGCGGGCTGGAAGAGCCGATCGCCGGCGCCTCGAAGACCATCGGCCTGCCGCCGCAGCACCCCACGTTGCCGTCGCTGCTGAAGAAAGTCGGTTACCGCACGGCGCTGTTCGGCAAATGGCACCTGGGCTACCTCCCCGTGTTCGGCCCGCTGAAGAGCGGCTACGACGTCTTCTTCGGCAACTACGGCGGCGCAATCGACTACTTCACGCACAAGCCGGGCGTCGGCCCCGACGTGCCGGAAGATTTGTACGAGGACGAAGTCCCGGTGCACAGGGTGGGCTATTACACCGACCTGATCGCGGAGCGCGCCATCGACTACATCGGCAAGCAGGATGAGAAACAACCGTTCTTCCTGTCGCTGCACTTCACGGCACCACACTGGCCGTGGGAAGGTCCGGGCGACGAGGCGGTGTCGCGCGACATCGGCAACATCTTCCACTACGACGGCGGCGACCTGGCCACGTACGGCAGGATGGTGACGGCGCTGGATGCCGCCGTCGGCCGCGTGCTCGACGCGCTGCGGCAAAAGGGACTGGCCGACAATACGATCGTCATTTTCACGAGCGACAACGGCGGCGAGCGCTTCTCGAAGACGTGGCCGTTCAGCGGCCAGAAGACGGAACTGCTGGAAGG
>NZ_JBFUDR010000449.1:0-3630 GCF_056404615.1 Massilia sp. P2_C2
CCACCCTACCGCGCGACGACCCGATTGCGGCCGCCTTCCTTGGCCTGATACAAGGCCTGATCGGCCTGCGCCACGAGCTGCTGCGCCACGCCCTCGATCGCGTGGTCGCGCTCGAAATCGTCGAGCGTGGACACGCCGATCGACACCGACACCGTCAGCGCCTGTCCGTCCGGCAACACGAATGGCCGCTCCACCACGCTGGCGCGGATGCGCTGCGCGACCATGCTGGCGGCATCCAGGTCCGCATCGATCAGCAGCACGACGAATTCCTCGCCGCCGAAACGGCCCAGCGCGTCCGTCATGCGCAGTTCCGCCTTGATGCGTGCCGCGACCTCGCGCAGCACGTCGTCGCCGGCCAGGTGGCCATATTTGTCGTTGACCTGCTTGAAATAATCGATGTCGATGTACATGCACGACAGCCGGTACGACTGGCGCCGCGCCCGCGCGATCTCTTCGACGAGGCGGCGGTCCATGTAGCGCCGGTTGTAGACGCCCGTGAGCGCATCCGTCAGGCCGATGTACTTCAGCATCTCGTGGCTGATCACGTTTTCCATGCAGATCGCGATGATCGACGCCATGTGCTCGACGAGGTCCGTGCCGAGCAGCGGCGTGAACCGGCTCGGGTCGCGGCTGCCCAGGTTCAGGCTGCCGAGCAGGCGCCGGTTGCGCAGCAGCGGCACCAGCGCCACGCTCGCGAGCCCCGCCGGCGGATGGGGAAAGGCGTGACGCTGCGCGGCCGCGTCGAACGGCAGCAGCCGCGGTTTCGGCGTACGGCCGCCTGCCATGTCGTAACCGAGTGCGTCGGCATTTTCGTGGAACAACAGGTTCGGGAACGCCTCGAAATCCATGCCCAGCTTGTGCATCACGGTATAGATGTCGGCGCCGGTATCGACGATCGACAGCGTGATGGCGTMCAGGTTGGAAATCACGGGCAGCAGGCGGAAGATCGTGCCGATCAGTTCCTGGAAACTGCCCGCGCCGACGATTTCCAGGTCGAACGCCTGGTGGCGCATCATGATGGCGTGATTACTCTCGGCCTGGTGAAGCAGACTGTCCAACTGGCGGCGCAAGGCCTCGTTCTCGGCGATGAGTTCGCGCACACTGGCGCCGCGCTCGTGCATGTGTGTTTCCCCTTCCGCAAGGACTCTAACATTACGCCAACTTGGGCTCGTTGGAAACTTAAATAATGAGTTGAAGCAGCGAATGTTGTCATGACGCCATGTTTCTTGCCTCAAATGAGGTGCTCAGTATCTCCCAGACACGGTCCAGCAGCGGCGGCGCCAGTTGGTGCACGGCGCGCGGCACGACGTCCAGCCGCGCCTCCGCACCCAACGAGGCAAGGCATTCGAACGCCCGTTCGCTGTGCTGCACGGGCATCGTGCGGTCCATGCGGCCGTGCACGAGACTGACGGCCGTCCGCCGCTCCCACGCGTCCGGCAGCGGCGCGAAGCGGCCGGCGATGGCGACGACGTGGCGCGCCAGGTAGCGGTTCTTGCACGCGGCCAGCGCCATGATCGCGCCCTGCGAAAAGCCGGCCAGCACCGTCGCCTCCGGTCCCACGCCGTGCGCGCGTTGCAAGGCCTCGACGGTGGCGACGAACGCCGGCAGCGCCGCGTCGATGCGGCCGGGGCGATTCTCTTCCGTGATGCCATCCACGGAAAACCATTGATGGCCGGCGCCGCCGCGGTCGCACGGCACGGCGGCCGGCGGCGCGGCCACGCGCGCATGCGGGTCGTGCGCCGCGATCAGCGMGGCCAGCGGCGCCATGTCGGCAGGCGTGCCGCCGACGCCGTGCAGCAGGACGATCAGTGAATTCATCGTGGTCGGGGTCTGCGAAAACCGCACAGTCTAGCGCATCCGCCGCATATCGATATGCGCCGACCGACTCAGGCGTTTTTCATATGTGCTAGCGCGAAAGCATTCGTTCCCGCCGGGTGTCCTCGTCGATACCATCCTGCCAATCATGACTTGTCATGACAGGACATACAGACCCATGACGACTACTTTCCGCGCAATCGAACAATCCGCCATCCCGCTGTATTCGCAGGTCCGCGAGCGCCTGCGCGAACGCATCGCCGACGGCACCTACGCCCCGCAGACGCGCCTGCCGTCCGAAAGCGAAATCGGCGCCCTGCTCAAGGTCAGCCGCATCACCGTGCGCCAGGCGCTGGGCGACCTCCAGAAGGAAGGCGTGATCTTCAAGGTGCCCGGCAAGGGGACGTTCGTGGCACGGGCGCGTCCGAGCCAGGAACTGGCACGGCTGGAAGGCTTTGGCGAAGCCATGTCGCGCAAGGGCCACCGCATCGTCAACCGCGTCGTGAAGCACGCACAGGTCGAGGCGTCGCCCTCCGTCGCCGCGCGTCTGCGCCTGGCGCCGGGCGCGCCGGTGACGGAAATCCACCGCGTGCGCTGGCTCGACCGCGCACCGGTGTCGTTCGAGATCACGTATTTACCGCCCGCAATCGGCGAGCGCCTGCGCAGCGAGGACCTGGCCGGGCGCGACATCTTCCTCATCCTCGAAGCCGACTACGGCATCGCACTCGGCCACGCCGACGTCCAGATCGGTGCACAGAATGCAGACGTAAATGCGGCAGACGCCGATCTCGCCGCCGCACTGTGCGTGGAACCGGGCGCCGCCCTGCTGCGCATCGAACGCCTGACGTGGACGGCGGACGGCGTGCCGCTCGACTTCGAATACCTGTACGTCCGCGGCGAAGCGTTCCAGTACGCCCTGCGCCTGCCGCGCCACCCCTGACACTTATTAACCAGGAACCCGATATGGAAACGCATATTCAAACCGTCGACGTGCTCGTGATCGGCGGCGGCACCGCCGGCCCGATGGCCGCGGTGAAGGCCAAGGAAGCCAATCCGCAACTGCGCGTGCTGCTGCTCGAAAAAGCCAACGTCAAGCGCAGCGGCGCCATCTCGATGGGGATGGACGGCTTGAACAACGCCGTCGTGCCGGGCTTCGCGACGCCCGAGCAATACGTCAAGGAGATCACCATCGCCAACGACGGCATCGTCAACCAGGCCACCGTGATGGCGTACGCCCGGAACAGCTACGCGATGATCCAGGAGCTGGACAGCTGGGGCGTGAAATTCGAGAAGGACGAGACGGGCGACTACGCGATGCGCAAGGTCCACCACATGGGCACCTATGTCCTGCCCATGCCCGAGGGTCACGACATCAAGAAGGTGCTGTACCGCCGCCTCAAGCGCGCCCGTGTCGAGATCACCAACCGCCTCGTCGCCACGCGCTTGCTGACCGCGGCAGACGGTTCGATCGCCGGCGCGATGGCCTTCGACTGCCGCACGGGCGACTTCCACGTGATCCGCGCCAAGTCCGTCGTGCTGGCGACGGGCGCCGCCGGCCGCCTCGGCCTGCCCGCCTCCGGCTATCTGTTCGGCACCTACGAAAACCCGACCAACGCGGGCGACGGCTATAGCATGGCCTATCACGCCGGCGCCGAACTGTCCGGCATCGAATGCTTCCAGATCAACCCGCTGATCAAGGATTACAACGGCCCCGCCTGCGCCTACGTGACGGGTCCGTTCGGCGGCCACACGACGAATGCGAAGGGCGAGCGCTTCATCGAGTGCGATTACTGGAGCGGCCAGATGATGCAGGAG
>NZ_JBFUDR010000450.1:0-3625 GCF_056404615.1 Massilia sp. P2_C2
GCCGCCTCGACGCCGCCGCCGAACGCCTGCTGGGCGACGCCATGCGGCACCTGCACTGGTCCGCGCGCGCGTACCACCGCGTGCTGAAGGTGGCACGCACGATCGCGGACCTGGCCAAATCGGACGAGGTGCGGGCCACCCACGTGGCCGAGGCGATCCAGTACCGGCGCGGCCTGCGCGATCGCTAGCGATGGAAGTTGGGATGGAAGAGGTGGAGATCGTCGACGAGGTCCTGAAAGATGCGAGGGATCTTTCAGGACCTCAGGGTTCGAACGCGAACGTCAGGCGTACGTCAGTTCGACGTCGACGCCTGCTCGCGTGCCGCGCGCTTGATGGCCTGGGGCGGCTGGCCGAAGGCGCGCAGGAAGGCGCGGCGCATGCGCTCGGGATCGGAAAAGCCCGTCTCGCGCGCCACCACGTCGATCGAATGGTTGCTGCCTTCGATCATGGCGCGTGCCGCTTCCACGCGCAGCACCTCGATCGCGCGCGCCGGCGACTGGCCCGTCTCGATGCGGAAGGTGCGGCTGAACTGGCGGGTGCTCAGGTTGGCGGCCTCGGCCAGTTCGTCCACGGACAGCGGCTTGCGCAGGTGGCGCTTGGCGTAGGACAGCGCCTGCTGGATGCGATCGGACTTCGGCTCCAGCTCGAGCAGCGCCGAGAACTGCGACTGGCCGCCGCTGCGGCGGTGGTACACGACCAGTTTGCGGGCGATGTTGCGCGACAGCTCGACGCCGTGGTCGCTCTCGACAAGGGCCAGGCACAGGTCGGCGCATGCCGTCATGCCGGCCGACGTCCAGACCTTGCCCTCGTTGATGAAAATGCGGTCTTCCTCGACGCGCACCTTCGGATACATCCGCTGCAGGTCGCGGGCGAGCGCCCAGTGGGTGGTAGCGCGCTTGCCGTCGAGCAGGCCCGCCTCGGCCAGCAGGAAGGCGCCCGTGCAGATACTGGCCACGCGACGCGATTGCGCGCCGGCCTGGCGCAAGATCTCGATAAAACCAGGCGACGACGGACGGCGCGGTGCCATCTGCCCTGCCACCAGCAGGGTGTCGTAATCGTAGCGGGTGACGGCTTCCGTCAGTACGCTGATACCCGAAGAACTCGTAATGGCGCCGCCGTGTTCGGACAACATCGTGACGTCGTAGCACGGCTCCTCGGACAAGGAATTGGCCAGTTCATAAACGGTCGTCGCCATGAGATCCAGGGCCTGGAAGCCGGGGGGCAGCAAGAGTCCGATTCTGCGTTTCATGTTGTCCTCAGTGTTAAATAGGCTTACCGGTTGGACCGGAACCACAGCATAGTGCTGCAGTGAATGATGGTAATCATACGACACGAACTCGATGCCAGCCAAAAACAACTGGCAAAGTAGATAGGGCGTGCATAAAGTGTGCATACACACCTGTCGTCCTGATTCGAGGGATATTCGCCATTCAGGGCAAACGATTTCGAACGAAGATACATACCAGATGACAAATCTTCCCTTAATCAATCACTGGAGAGCGAACATGGAACTGATCCGGAACACGATTTTCATCACCGGCGGCACCTCGGGCATCGGCTGCGGCCTGGAGGAAGCGTTTCATAAACTCGGCAACCAGGTCATCATCGCCGGCCGCCGCAAGGCCTTGCTGGACGAGGTGACGCACGCCAATCCGACGAGCATCGCCGAACATCCGATCCCGGTCGGCGCCTGACCCAACCAGAATGTGGATATTTCTCGGGCCAGTTCGTGTCACCGCGGGGCTGGCCCTGTTACCATTGCGTCATGACAAGACGACTCTTCGCGGTGCCGGCGCTGTGTCTGGTGCTGGCCTGTTCGCTGGCGGGCTGTTCGCCCAAGTACAACTGGCGCGACTACGCCAGTCCGGATGCGCCCTATCGCGTCATGTTCCCGGCCAAGCCGAGCACGTTCACCCGCAACATCGACCTGGACGGCATGCGCGTGGCGATGACGATGACGGCAGTCGACGTCGACGGCGCGACGTTCGCCGTCGGCACGGCCGAGGCTCCGGACGCCGCACGTGCCCAGGCCGCGCTGGAAGCGATGCAGGTCGCACTGGTGCGCAACATCGGGGCCACCGTCACGAGCCAGAAGGCGACGTCGGACGAAGATCGCGCCACGCGCGATGTCGACGCCAGCGGAACCGACCACGGCGTGCCGATGCGCCTCGTCGGCCATTTCGAGGCGCGCGGCAAGCGTTTCTACCAGGTGATCGTGCTCGGCAAGACGCAGGCGCTGCCGCCCGAGCAGGTCGACCAATTCCTCACCTCCTTCAAGCTGCCCTGACATGAACGCAGACTCTCCGGCGCTGCGCCTGCGCGCGCTGCGCAAATCCTTCGGGCGCCCCGCCGTCGACGGTCTCGATCTGACCGTGCGGCGCGGCGAACTGTACGCGCTGCTGGGCCCGAACGGTGCCGGCAAGACGACCACGCTGCGCATGGTCACGGGCCTGCTGGCGCCGGACGCGGGCGACATCGACGTGCTCGGCGTCGACCTCGCGCGCGACCCGGCCCGGGCCAAGCGCGGCATGGCCTATCTGCCCGACGACCCGCTGCTATATGGGAAGCTGAAGCCGACGGAATACCTGGAATTCGTCGCCGGCCTGTGGGGCATCCGCGCGGAAGATGCCGAACCGCGCGCGCGCCACCTGCTCGACTGGCTCGACCTGACCAAACACGCGCACGAGCTGACCGAGGGTTTTTCGCGCGGGATGAAGCAGAAGCTGGCGCTGGCCGGCGCGCTGATCCACGAACCGGAACTGCTGATCCTGGACGAGCCGCTGACGGGCCTGGACGCGGCCGCCGCGCGCCAGGTGAAGGACCTGCTCGTGTCGCATGTCGACCGCGGCGGCACGGTCATCCTGACGACGCACATCCTCGAGGTGGCGGAACGCCTGGCCCAACGCATCGGCATCATCCGCCAGGGCCGCCTGATCGCCGAGGGCACGCTGGCCGAACTGCGCGCCCGCACCCAGGGCGACAGCCTGGAAGATGTGTTCCTGCACCTGACCGAAGGACAGGCGACGTGAGCGCCACGCCCGGAAGCATCCCCTGGCTGCTGCGCCACGAACTGAAGCTGGCCTGGTATGGCGCCGCAGTGAACAAGGGCGGCAAGCGCCGCCCAGGTGCCCGTACCGTCATCGTCGGCGCCCTGGGTCTGGTCCTGTTGCACGTGTTCGCGTTCTGCGCGATGCGCGAGCTCGGTCCTGGCATGGACGAGCCCGCGCTGGCCATCCCCGCCACGTTCATGATCGTCACGTGCGCGACCTTCATGCTGTCGAGCACCCTGAGTGGTTGCGTGCTGGCGCTGTTCGAACGCGGCGACCTCGACCTGCTGCTGTCGTCGCCCCTGCCCTCGCGCACCGTCTTCGCCGTGCGCCTGCTCGGCATCGTGGCCTCCACCGCCATTCCATACCTGTACCTGGGCGGACCCTTCGCCAACGTTGCCGTGGTGCTGGGTCAGCCCGGCTGGCTGGGCCTGTACGTGATGGTCGGCGTCGTCGCCATGCTGATGGCCTGCGCCGGCATGCTGCTGACGCTGGGCCTCGTGCGCGTGCTGGGCGCGCGCCGCACGCGCGTCGTGGCCCAGGTCACCGCCGCCGTCGCGGGCGCGCTGCTGTTCATA